>NZ_JAMYSE010000091.1:0-25305 GCF_040321795.1 Mesorhizobium sp. M0244
TCTGTCGTCGTGGCGCGGCCGTGTAGAATCTGTCCCATAGCGCGTCCTTTGATTCGGACGACAATGGTGCGCCATTAAAACCTGAGATCAAACAACCTAGGCACTGCCCACTGAGAGAAAATCAGTGCGCCTTGGCTGCAACCATTCGCCAAGCACCCGGCTTTCCCTCGAACACAGCTTCGACAAGTTTTTCCCCATCGACCCACCCCAGATGCGCTAGGAGTTCGCACGCGATAGAATCTTTGCCAATACTAATACATCGCTTCACGGCAACCGTCGATCCAGTCCCGTGCATTGAGATATCCCAATTGGATAAGCGAAACAGCTCGCCTTTGGCGGTTTCGTCAGATGGCCGGATGGCCGCATCGACAGCGGATTCCATAAGCCCGTTCAATGGAGAAGCGGCTTTTGAGCCTTCACCAAAGTCGAAGCCTCGGCGACCGATCAACGGTGCGGCGTAGATGCCAATAAGGATACCGATCGTCATCCCGAGCAGGAGGCTTCGAACCGCCCATGGATCAATAGCCGTTGTCGCGGAGGAACTGGTCGATGGCTGCCTTTATGATCACCATCATCTTGATGTCGTTGTCGAAGGCGGCCTTTTGCAGTCGCATTTTCGTGTCGTAGTCCAGCGGGCAATTGACGTAGTGCTTGGCTTCTCGCGCGTGCGCTCGTTTGAGGTCGCGCAGGCGCGCCCCTTCTCCTGAGAAAGAGCACGTTCGATCGCCTTGCTCTTGCGCTCGTCACTGCTCGGATTTGGCAGACCGCGCCGCGGCCGTTCCCTTGTCGCATCCGCTGCTGAAATCGGCACCGCTGTTGGTTTCCGCGCAGTCATTCCCGCCTCTGCCTCTTCCGACACAGAGGCTGGTTTCATTGTGGCTTTGGATGTCGCCGGCTTCGGCCGCCGCGGTGCGATAGGGAAGTCAGAGACGGACAGTTTGCCTGGCTTAGACATTTCCCACCTTTTCCCGGTTTGCCGCGACATGGCGATCCAGCTCAGTCACAAACGCCGCGACCTCCGCGCGACCCTTCATGACCGGGTCGGTCAGCTCGAGCATCTGCAAGGTGCCGAGGCCGTTGCGGATTTCGCGGTAGCAATTTCTTTCGGCGAGCTTGGTTTCCATCAACGTCGATTCATAGCCATTGGCGCGAAGATTGGCGATGAACGGACGGATCAGCCTGTAAGCCTCGAGAACGCGGCCCGGAAGGGCGATGCGCGTCACCACGTTGACGTGGGGAATCGTACGCCCCTCCCTATCGCCAATATCCGCCGTGATGTTGGCGGCTTCGCCGGCCGCCTTGATTTCATCCTGGTTCGGCTGAATTGGCGTCAGCACCAGGTCGGAGTTGCGGATGATCGTATCGCGGATGACGCTGTCGACGCCCGGTGAGTCCATCAGGATTAGGTCATAGGCGCCGTCCTGTTCGGCAAGAACGGTTTCAATGCTTCGCTGCGTTGCCGCGCTGTGCAGCTCGATGTTGGCCGGAAGATTGTCCTTGGCCTCACATCGCTTCCACCATTCGGCGAGGTTCTGACGCGGATCGGCGTCGATCAGAAGAACCTTCTTTCTCTGAATAGCGTACTCGCCGGCAACGAGGATAATGACCGTCGTCTTGCCGGCACCGCCTTTGCCGCTGATCGCGCAAATTCGTTGAGGCATGTCTGATCCCTCTTTTGCCGTCCCCAAAGCCGAACACGGCAGGCCGTCGCCACGCTCATGCCTCCTCTTGGGCAAACAGCATTTCCAAACGACGTGAATGCTTGGCTTCGTATGGCGCTTTTACACGATGCGATCACGCCTCACTATCCAAGGGTGTGATATTTCAATCACATCGTAGTTTCACATCATAACGTCATGGCATGTGAACACATCGTGTGAAGAAGTCGTGTGAAATGGGATCAACCGCGCGCTCCCGTTTGAGCCATCCTGGAAGTCTCCACAATCGCACAAATTACCCTTGTTGAATCGATGAAGTCAGCTCCGGGCCTCCCGCTCCTTTTGTGGTGAACCCCGGAGCCGCGCGGAGGCCGGCCGTGACGCTCGCACGCAGCTGGCCAGGGCGAAGAGCGGAGCGTCCCTTGCGGGCGAGTACGAGGGGCACACAAAAGCCGACAAAGCGGTCCTGGAGGTGAACCCTGGAAAGCGTTTTGACGTTTGATGGGGCAGGGGCGAAGGCCCTGCTCATGGTCGCGATAAAGTCGTGTGGGCCGCTCGAAGACCAGCCAGTCGAGCATTCCCGAACGCTCGCTGGTCAGGCCCAGCGGCCCCCCTAACCCAAGCTGCTGGGCCGCCCCTAAGGAAGTGCGTGTATCCCTGATGCGGTCGTCGGTGACCCGCCTCCGTACCGCGGCCGGGATCGCAACCACGTCATCGACCCAACGCCCCACATCGGTACCACTCAAACGAATGGCAATTTTCTGTCTAGATGCGTTTAGTATCCATTCTCGGGAGACCCACATGGGTGTCGCGTGGGAGACAAGTGACTCCCCTTTAAAGGCATCGAGATGCTACGAGCGCTGAAAAGTCAGTTCCTTAGACCTAAAGATCGGGCGATTTGCCAGCGGGTTGTCGACCAGATAACCGCCGACGCTAAATGGTACAGCACTTCGATAGACGGTCAGATTCTGGCCTCGACCACGCTGAATCTCTTTCAATCAGGGGTCGTAAACGAAACAAATTTGCTGGCACATGTTCGCGCGCGGCGCCACGACTTCACTAAACTGACAGCCTAGCTCCACCCGGGCGGAAACAGCGCGCTAAGCTGCAGCATACACGTTTCCGCAACGAGAAAAGGCGGCAGATCGAGGGTGCCAGCCCTGTTCTGGCTGAGTATCTTGTAGACACCAGCGATCCTCGTCAACTAAACCAGCTTCAAACAGGGCTTGCCGAAGGCGTTGTGGCCGGCGATTCCGAAACTGCAGAGGCGATGCGGGACTTGATCGAAACTGTTACTGTGTTTCGAGATCCATCAAGGATCGGCGGCATTGAAGTCGAAATCGCCGGGCGTCTCACCGCGCTCTTGGGCGAGGATGCCTTTCCCAACGGCGTCAAAGGAGTGTGGTGAAAGGTGGTAGCGGGAGAGGGACTTGAACCCCCGACCCCAGGATTATGATTCCCGTGCTCTAACCAACTGAGCTACCCCGCCAGGGCGGCGAAGGCCCGAAATCCAGCTTAAATCGGCAGGCATATCGACACGTTCGCCAAGGTCGCGCGGATATAAGGTTGCGACGGCAAGCCTGTCAAGCATCGAAGTGGCTGCAGCGTCGGCATATTCCGCCTGCCCTAAAGCTCTGCCGGGCAGACATTTGAGCGCACAGGCCGGGGTTGAGTTCGGCGAGGCACGCCGCTATGTCTCGGCCACGAAAGTCATGGTCAGAAATTGATGAAACCGCGCATTGCAGTCCTCGGTTGCGGATACTGGGGCAGCAACCACATCCGTACCCTCAAGGCGCTCGGCGCGCTGCACGCGGTTTCGGACGTCAACCCTGCGCGTGCGGAAGGTTTCGCCAGCGAGCAGGATTGCCTGGCGATCGAACCGGAGGCGCTGTTTGCCCGTGATGACGTCGATGCCATCGTCATGGCGCTGCCGCCGCAGTTCCATGCCGACATGGCTGTGCGCGCGGTGCTCGGCGGCAAGGACGTGCTGGTGGAAAAGCCGATCGCGCTGACGGTGGCCGATGCCGAGCGGTCGGTGAAGGCTGCCGCCGACAATGGCCGTGTGTTCATGGTCGGCCATGTGCTGCGCTTTCATCCCGCCTTCGAGACGCTGAAGGCGCTGATCGACAATGGCGAGCTTGGCGAGGTCCGCTACATCCACTCGCACCGGCTCGGGCTCGGCAAGTTCCACACCGAGAACGACGCGCTGTGGGATCTGGCGCCGCACGACCTGTCGATGATCCTGGCCATCACCGGCACTGAGCCGGTCGAGGTGCGCGGCGAGGGGGCTGCCCTTCTCGACAATCTCAGCGACTTCGCGCATCTGCACATGCGCTTTCCCAACGGCTTGCGCGGCCATCTGTTCGCCTCGCGGCTCAATCCTTACCGCGAACGCCGGCTGACCGTTGTCGGCACAAAGGCGATGGCGGTGTTCGACGATGTCGAGCCGTGGGAACGCAAGCTTGCCGTCTACCGCCACGCGGTGTGGCAGGACAGCGGCCAATGGGCGTTTACCGCCAACGAGCCGTCCTATGTCGCGGTCGGCGAGGGCATGCCGCTGACGCGCGAGCTCGAGCATTTCATCCACTGCATCGAGACGCGGGCCGAACCGCGCACCAGCGGCGAGGAAGCCATCCGGGTGCTGCGCATCCTGACCGCGGGCACCGTCGCCCACAGCAGGCCCTGAGAAAATCGGCCCTGAGAAATAGATTCTGAGAAACAGACTTTGAGAGACCAGGCCCCGAGGGGATGGGCCTTGAGAACGACCGCTGTCTATTCGGCGGGAACCCGCGCCGGCTGGACGGCAAGCCGCGTCAACATCGCCTCGGCTTCGGCGCCGCGCTCGGAGCGCTCGATGAAGCCACCGCCGAACACGCGCGCCTCGTTGCCGTCGTCGGAATAGAGCACGCAGGCCTGACCGGGCGCGATGCCGGACTCGCCGTCGACCAGCTCCACGAAAGTGACGCCGGCGCGGTGATGCAGCACGGCCGGACGCGGCGGCCGTGTCGAGCGCACCTTGGCGAAAAGCTCCAGCCCGGCCGCCGGGATATCGGCCAGCGGGCCATCGCCCAGCCAGTTCATGTTGCGCAAGAAGATCTTGTGGGTTTCCAGCGCCTCGCGCGGACCGACGACGACGCGGGCCCGGTCGGCGTCGAGATGGACGACGTAGAGCGGCTCGCCGGAGGCGATGCCGATGCCGCGGCGCTGACCGACGGTGTAGCGCAAAATGCCTTCGTGGCGGCCAAGCACGCGCCCGTCTATATGGACGATGTCGCCCGGATTGGCGGCAGCCGGCTTCAGCTTGGCGATGATGTCGGAATATTTGCCCTGCGGCACAAAGCAGATGTCCTGGCTGTCCTGCTTGGCGGCGACGCTCAGTCCCATCTCCTCGGCGATGGCGCGAACCTGCGGCTTCGACAGGCCGCCGAGCGGAAAGCGCAGATAGTCGATCTGCGCCTGGGTGGTGGCAAACAGGAAGTAGCTCTGGTCGCGGTCGGCGTCGACCGGCCGGTAAAGCGCGCGATGGGCGCCGTTGGCACCGGAACGGATGTAGTGGCCGGTGGCCAGCGCGTCGGCGCCGAGTTCCTTGGCGGTCGCGAGAAGATCGGCGAATTTCACCGTCTGATTGCAGGAGACGCAAGGGATCGGCGTTTCGCCGGCGACATAGCTCTCGGCGAACGGGTCGATCACCGCCTTGCGGAAGCGCTCCTCGTAGTCGAGCACGTAATGCGGGATGCCAAGCGTCTCGGAGACGCGGCGGGCATCGTGGATGTCCTGGCCGGCGCAGCACGAGCCGGCCCGGTGCGTTGCCGCGCCGTGGTCGTAGAGCTGCAGCGTGACGCCGACGACGTCGTAGCCCTCGCGCTTCAAAAGACCGGCAACGACCGACGAATCGACGCCGCCCGACATGGCGACGACGACACGGGTGTTTTCGGGGCGTCCGGGAAGATCGAGGCTGTTCATGGTTCTTTCGTTCTGCGCGGCGCTTCAATGCCAATGGCCGGAATATAGGTCAAGCCTTTCGGCTGCGCCAGCTTTGCCGGGCCAGCTCATTTTTTCCGGCCGGGCTCAACGCGCTTGCCGGCAAATGTCTCAAATGCCGACGAAAAGACTAACGCGGCGTTCATGATCCTTACCTAACCATTAGGGTCTGCTTAGGCAAATTTTAAAGCTGTGGCGGTAATGTGGTGGGGATTGGGTCTTTGAGTTTTTTGTAGAGAGTACGATGACCGATCTAATTAGACCGCGAGTCAAATACGTTATCGGGCCAGACGGCAGCCCACTTACCATCGCCGATCTGCCGCCGACGAACACACGTCGCTGGGTTATCCGGCGCAAGGCGGAAGTGGTGGCGGCGGTACGTGGCGGGCTTTTGAGCCTCGAAGAGGCGTGCCAGCGCTACAAGCTCACCACCGAGGAATTCCTGTCCTGGCAGGCGTCGATCGATGAATACGGCCTTGCCGGGCTGCGCACCACGCGCATCCAGCAATACCGGCATTAACTCGGTCTGAGCAATGATGGAGGGCGCGGTCTGCGCCCTTTTGTTTGTCGGGCGAGAACCCTTCGGTCGTTTTTGCCGGAGCGAGAACTTTTGGCTATTTTGCCGGGGTGAGAACCTTCGGTTCAGATCAGCACCACCTCGCGGCAACGGCGAATTGGCGCGCAAGCTCGGAAGGCATCACGCCGAAAATGCTGACGCAGACGCGCATCCTCGAGCGCGACGGCCTGGTACGGCGCGAGGTGTTCCCGGTCATTCCACCGCGCGTCGAATACGAGTTGACAGAACTCGGCCAGAACCTGGCCGGGCTGCTCAACCAGATCAGGGCCTGGTCGGGGCAGCATGTGCCCTACATCAAGGACGCCCGCGCGCGGGCGGCGGAACAGCAAGGAGATTTGGGTGCCTGAGGCCGGCACCGTTCGGTGCGCCGCAGTAGCGCTCAAGCGCGACGCGCTTTAAAGCCTTGTTTTCAGCCGATCATGGCGCTGCGGCCGCCGGCTTCCGTGTCGCGCGCCTTCGTGTCGCGCGATTCGAGCATCTCGGCCTTGGAAAGTTCGGCTTCAGCTTCGCTCAGCAATGATTCGGCGACATTTCGCTGCTGGGCGAGGTCGCTTTGCGAATTCCTGAGGTTGTCGCGGCGCAGGCGTGCCGCCTTGGCGAAGGTCGGATAGGCAAAATGATTGATGTCGGTGATGCCGGCCTTCTTCTCTTCGGCGGCGATCTGAAGTTCCAGCTCGACGGCCATGCGCTCGAACTCGGCGATCATCATGTCGAGCTGCAGCAGCTGCCGCCGCTTCTCGCTCACCTGAAATTGCTTCAGCCGAACGAGGTTTTCACGTGACTTCATGATTCGGTACTCCCGGAAACGCACACCTGCACATATCGTCCAATTCACCCGGCAAGGCCCAGGCTTCACCCGTTTCCACCGGCTTTCCCGGAACTATGGGAAACAAATTCCTAAAGTTTTTTGCCGGCGGTAACCATTCGTTTACGGGCATTGTTAATCATACGGCTCAGGACTTAAGGGCGGGTAAAAATTCTGCTACTCGTCGCGAAACCCGGCCAACGAGTCCGAAGAGTCACTTAGTCTGGCTTATTAATGTGCTGCATTAACGGTTTAGGTCTGTGATTCATTATTGGATTCAACGAGGTGTAGAAAGGGGTTAAAAAATCTGATACCGTCATGGACGGGGAATTAGGTTTTATTAACCATTCGATGGCAGCCTCTGCTCAGGCAATCACTGCTCCGGTCCTGGACGGGTCGTGAAATGGTCCGGCAGCAGAAAAGGGGAATGAAATGCGCGTTCTGCTGATAGAAGACGACAGTGCAACCGCACAAAGCATCGAGCTGATGCTGAAATCAGAAAGTTTCAATGTCTATACGACCGATCTTGGTGAAGAGGGCGTCGATCTAGGCAAGCTTTATGATTACGACATCATTCTCCTCGATCTCAATCTCCCCGACATGTCGGGCTATGAAGTTTTGAGAACACTTCGCCTTTCCAAGGTGAAGACGCCGATCCTCATTCTCTCCGGCATGGCCGGCATCGAGGACAAGGTGCGCGGCCTCGGCTTCGGCGCTGACGATTACATGACCAAGCCCTTCCACAAGGACGAACTGGTCGCCCGCATCCATGCCATCGTGCGGCGTTCCAAGGGCCACGCCCAGTCGGTCATCACCACCGGTGACCTGGTGGTCAATCTCGATGCCAAGACCGTTGAAGTCGGTGGCCAGCGCGTGCATCTGACCGGCAAGGAATATCAGATGCTGGAGCTGCTCTCGCTGCGCAAGGGCACGACGCTGACCAAGGAAATGTTCCTCAACCATCTCTATGGCGGCATGGACGAGCCGGAGCTGAAGATCATCGACGTCTTTATTTGCAAGCTGCGCAAGAAGCTCGACGCCGCGTCGGGCGGGCAGAATTACATCGAGACCGTCTGGGGCCGCGGCTATGTGCTGCGTGAGCCGGAAGATATCCGGGTCAGCGCCTGAACTAGATCCCGAAAGTGGATGCCGGTTTTCGGAAAAGAACACAGTAAAACAATAAGATAGAACCCATCCCGATTTCGTCAGGATGGAACAGGCTCTGATCAGGCGGCAATCTTCAAGGCGCGGAAGCACTCGAGCAATTGCGGCCGGTTGAACGGCTTCAGCAGGTAGCCCTGGGCGCCGGCGCGTTTTGCCCGCATGATCGCCCCGACGTCGACCTCGACCAGCGAAATCAAGACTTGCGGCAATACCGGGCTTTCCATGGAGCGCACGCGGCGGATGAGTTCCTGCGCCTGCATGTCCGGCAAGGCGCCATCGACAACGATGATGTCCGGCATGTCGGCAGTGCACATCTCGATCGCCTCATGGCCGCTGGCGGCTTCGATCACCATCATGCCGGAGCCGCCCAGGATACGCTTTGCAACCTTCCTGATGACGCTCGAATTGTCGACGAACATGCAGCGTTTCATTCCCGGACCCCTCTTTGCCATGCCGCGAACCGGCAGCGTCGTGGCATCTGCCGGGGAACATAGGCCGATCTGGTAAAGAAGCCGAAAAGCCGTTAGGTAAAATTTTCCTGAAGGTGTTTTAAGCGAAATCTTCTTTCGCAATGCTTCACGCAATCAATCTGCAAGCCCGCCCCACAGATGTTAAGGCAACGCCGCAAATATGACTTGGAGAAAATACTTTCCCGCTCTTTCGGAGAACTTCAGGCTGCGGAAAGGACGATCTCGTCGGCGGTCGCATGGATCGATATCGTCATGTTGGCTTCGCGGGCCAAAAGCAGCGTGTAATAGGGTTGCACCGAATGCGCGTCGATCGGCTCTTCCGGTCTGTGGCCGGAATGCAATTCCAGGAAGTTGGGCGGCACGCGCAGCATCGGGCCACTCGCAGCGAGCGCAAAGCGCGGCTCGGTCTCGAGGTTCTCCAGCGTGACCACCAGCCTGCCGCCGCGCGGAATGGCAGCGTTGGCGACGAGGATGAGGTTGAGCAGCAGCTTGACCTTGTTCTTGGGCAACAGCGCGCGGGTCCCGTTCCAGACCAGTTCCGGCTTCTCGTTCTTCAGGAAGGCGATGGCGACGGCCTCGGCGTCCCCGGTGTCGATCAACATGCCGGCGGAACCGGCGGCGCCGAAGGCGATGCGGGCGAATTGCAGGCGGGCGGAGGCGTTTTTGGCGCTTTGGCGGATCAGCTTCATGGCGTCTTCGTCGGCGCCGCCTTCGTCGAGCAGCTCAAGCCCGTTGTTTATGGCGCCGACCGGCGAAATGATGTCGTGGCAGACCCGGCTGCACAGCAGCGCTGCCAGGTCGGGTGCGGAAAGGGTGAAAAGCTCGGCCATCGGCAAAAATCCCTGCAAATTTCACAACAAAATGACCGGGCGATCATGATCACGCCTGTCCACACGAATCACGCTCTCTCCCAAGCATTCTGAATACACAGCGCTTGGGCGTGCAGCAACAAATCCAAAATTATGATTGTCGAAAATGGTGTGTTCACGCAGCATGGGTGCTGCGCGGGCGGTGCAAAACAGCCTTCGAACCGCCATCTTCATGTGAGAGTTTAATGGTTGAAAAAGGATTACGGCATAGTTTGCCCCTAACAGTCATCCTTAACGGCCGCCAAAGAGCCGTACGGGTGCGAGGCGTCGGCGAAGGTGCTCCCTGACGGAGATTGGAAGCATGTTTTCCCGATTCTACGACCGGACTTTTTTCCGTGTCATCTCAATGACGATCGCCCTCATCGGCCTTGTCGCCTTTTCGACATCGGCCGCGCGGGCTCAGGAATATACCGCCCAGGAAATCGTCGATTCCGGTCACAAATTCTTCGGCGCGACATCGGGTGGGCTCGCCACCGTCGTCGAGAAGATTTTCGCCACCTATGGCCTGCCGAACGGCTATCTGCTCGGCGAAGAGGGCTCCGGGGCGCTGATCGGTGGCCTGACCTATGGTGAAGGCACGCTCTACACCAAGAATGCCGGCGATCACAAAGTGTTCTGGCAAGGCCCGTCGCTCGGCTGGGATTTCGGCGGCGAGGGCTCGCGCGTGATGATGCTGGTCTACAATCTCGACGATGTGAGCAGCCTCTATAACCGTTTTGGCGGCGTGGCCGGCTCCGCCTATGTCATCGCCGGCGTCGGTTTCAACGTGCTGAAGAACAACAATGTGCTGCTCGTGCCGATCCGTACCGGCGTCGGCGCCCGGCTCGGCGTCAATCTCGGCTACCTCAAGCTCACCCAGCGCGCGACCTGGAATCCGTTCTGACGGCATGATTGCGTCATTGCTATGGACCTGTGACTGACAGGCTGAGCTTTGCTGCGGCATACCCTTGCCGCGGCGTCGGATTTCCGTCATGCGATGATGGCAAAGTCCAACTTTGGCCGTTGCGTGCCATATATAGCGGCCTGCCATGCATAACGGCCCGCCATGCATAACGGATAGTCACCTTGGTCCAGTCCATCCTGTTCTTTGTCCTTGGCTTTCTCTGCGCGGGATTTCTGGCGCTGATGATTGCCCCGGCCGTCTGGCGGCGGGCGGTGGTGCTGACGCGCAGACGCGTCGAGGGCTCGATGCCGCTGACGCTGGCCGAGATCCAGGCGGACAAGGATCGCGTCCGCGCCGAGTTTGCCGTTTCGGCGCGACGGCTCGAAATGACCATCAAGTCATTGCGCGAGAAAGCGGCCGAACAGCTGGTCGAGATCGGCCGCAACCGCGAAGCCCTGAAGGAATTGGCGGCCGAGCGGCAGGACAAGAACCGGGTCGTCGCCGACCTCACAACCAGGAGCGAGGAGCTTCGCAAGCGCGATGAGCAGCTGCAGCAGCTGTCGGAGCGGCTTGCGGAAACCGAGCGCGCGCTCGAAAAACGCGGGCTCGAACTGCGAAAACTGGAGCACATGTATGACGATGCCAGTTTCTCGTCCAGCAGCCGGCAAATCGAGCTGGTGGCGCGCGAATCCGAGCTGCAGAAGCTGGCAAGCGACATTTCGCTGCTGCGCGGCCAGCGCAAGGAAGCGGACAGGCGCAGCCAGGAGTTGGCAGCCGAGAGCAAGGCCTTGCGGGACGCGCTGAAGGCCGAGAAGAAAAGAACCGGTGAACTGGAAAAGAAAGTCGAACGCCTGCTCGCCACGCTGGCCGATCGCGAGGACAGGCTGGAGCGCCGCGAAAAGGAACTGGCGCGCCTTCGCGAAAAGCCTAGAGGCGCTGAAAGCGCGCCTGCGGTGCGCCTTGCCGGCGTGCCAGGCAGCCAGGTCAGCACGCCCGCCAACGGCGACGACGTCGAAAAGGCAACCGCCAAGCTCGATGGCGATCGCGAGCGGCTGGAGGCCAGACTGACGTCGCTGGCTCGCGAGAACAGGAGGCTGAAGACGGATCTTGCTGCCTCCGAAACGTCGAAATCGCAAGCCGGAGACGATACGGGCCGTGCCAATGCGGCATTGCGCGAGGAGATGAACGATCTTGCGGCGCAAGTCGTGGCCTTGACGGCGAAGCTCGACGGGCCGGATTCGCCGATCGCCCGGGCGCTGGCAGCGCCTGAGGATACGCGGTCGGAGAGTGGCGGGCGCAGCCTTGCCGACCGCGTGCGGGCGCTGCAGAAGGCGGCTTCGACCAATTGAAATACCGCCACTTGGCCGCAAAATGCCCGACTCAAATTCCGGAAAAATGATGAAGTGCAATGGCCGATGCAGCCGCGACGTTCAGGCTGTCGAAGCCTTCCGCCATACCGATCCGCAGCGTCTGCAGGCGGGCAAGCAGGCTTTCCGGCAGGCCTTCGCCCTCGGTGCCGAGATAAAGCGCCAGCCGCTCGTTTCTCTTGGCATCGCGAATGTCGATCTGCCCGCGCGGCGACAACGCGAACTGGCTGAAGTCTTGCCGGTCGAGCATTGCGGTGCAGCCGGCGGCGTCGGCAAAGGAGGCAAAGGGGACCTTCAAGGCGGCGCCGACCGAGACGCGGATTGCCTTGCGGTACAGCGGGTCGCAGCAGGTCGGATCGAGAAGCACGGCATCCGCGCCAAAGGCGGCGGCATTGCGGAAGATCGAGCCCATATTGTCATGATTGGCGATGCCGACCAGCACCACGATCAGCGCGCGGGCGGGCAGTGCGCCAAGCAAGGCCTCGGCGGACGGCGTCGCGCCCTTGCGGCCGATCGCCAATATGCCGCGATGCATGTGGAATCCGGCAATCCTGTCCATGACTTCGCCTGACGCGACATGGATCGGAAGCCCCGCAGGCGCCTTTCGCAAAATCTCGTCCAGGCCAGCCAGCCGGTTTTCGAGCACCAATATCGATTCTGCCTCGAAGCGCCGGGCGGCAAGCAGGGTGTCGAGCACCACCTTGCCTTCGGCGACGAAACGGCCCTGGCGGCCGGCCAGATCGCGTTCGCGGATGTCGAGATAGGCGGCGACGCGGGGATCCTGCGGGTCGTCGATGCGGATGAGGTTCATGGGTTCCTCGGCGGACCATGGCGTCGGCCGCAAATCGGAATTCGGTTTCGGAAGGCACGATGCCGGATCCGAAGTTCAGACCGTATCTCAGCGTCCAAACGGATGCACGTCGCTCTAACGGTCAAATCCACTGGACACAGCTACGATTCCGCTTGGCCTCCTGGCGAGGCGGAGATTTTGTTTCCCGCGGCACGGCTCTTCAGCCAGGCCGCTTCAATTCAGAATTTCGATCGAGCGACGGAACCACACGGGGCCGTGCCGCGTCATAGAAGCGGGCTCCTGTTGCAGTCCACGGAGGACATCGATGATCAGGCTCCTCCTCGTCTTCGCCGCGACGCTTGCCTTCGCATGCGGCGCGCACGCGGCCAAGCTCGATCCAGCCACCGTCAATCAGGCCCAATTCACTATCGGCGAACCGAAGGGTGTCGATCCGATGCTGCTGAAGGCGCAGATCCTTCTGGATCGCGCCCGCTTCTCGCCGGGCCTGATCGACGGTCGCCGTTCCCAGAACTTCGCCAAGGCCGTTGCCGCCTTTCAGGCGGCAAACGGACTTCCGCCTGATGGCAAGCTCAGTCCACAGACCTGGAGCAAGCTCATCGCAACCTCCGCCAAGCCGGTGCTGGTGACCTATGAGGTGATGCGCAAGGATGTGCGCGGACCTTTCACCAAGCGTATTCCGGCTCGCATGGAGAGGATGGCCCGCTTACGGCGGCTCGGCTACCGCAATGCGGTGGAGAGGTTGGCTGAGCGCTTCCATATCAGCGAACAGCTGCTCAGGATGCTCAATCCGGGCGCCCGGCCCAGGAAGCCCGGCACGACCTTGGTGGTGCCTGATGTCGACAGGAGCGACCCTCCCGCCGGCGTCGCCGGCATCGAGATCGACAAGGGCGCTCGCCTGGTGCGTGTGCTCGACCGTGCCGGCAAATGGCTGGCGGTCTACGCCGCCTCCATTGGAAGCGATGAGAAGCCGGCGCCAAGCGGCATGGCAGAGGTCAAGCGCGTGGTTCACAATCCCACCTATCACTATGATCCGGACTTCGCTTTCAAGGGAGTCAAGACCAAGCGGCCCTTCACAATCGCTGCCGGGCCGAACAATCCCGTGGGATCGGTCTGGATCGATCTCTCCATCGAAAGCTATGGCATCCACGGCACGCCCGAGCCAGGCAAGATCGGCACGACCTTTTCGCATGGCTGCATCCGGTTGACCAACTGGGATGCCGAAGACCTTGCCTCCATGGTGCAGCCGGGCACGAAGGTCGACTTCAAGGACGAGGTGGCGCAGGCCGCCGACCAGCGCGCTGAGTAGCAAGGCGGACTTGGCAGCCAAACGGATTTGGCGGGAGCATCCCCGCTCCGGCGCTCAGGTCCCGGCGCGACGCAGCCGGTAAGCCATCTGCGACAGCTCACCTTCCCCGAAAATGCCGTCCAGCATATGCAGCAGTTCGCGCACGGCGTCGGATTTGCAGGAATAATAGATCATTTGCCGATCGCGGCGGGTCTCGACAAGGTCGGATGCCCGCAGCTTGGCCAGATGCTGTGACAGGGCGGATTGGCTGAGCGACACTTTCTCGGCTATGGCGCCGACCGACATTTCGCCCTCGGCCAGATAGCTCATGATCAACAAACGTTTTTCGTTACCCATCAGCGTCAGAAACGCGGCCGCGGCTCCGGCGTTGGCGACTAGCTTGTTCGAGACCATCGATCCCCCATGCCTTCCTGCTCATCTGACGCTATGGGGGCAATAGCGTCTGATTCCATAGACTTCCCAGTAGATTGCACGCCAGCGATTCAGCGTCACTCGCAAAGGTAGAACATTTCGCTCAAATCTCAAGGCTTGCTTTCCATGCAAGCCGATTAACTGTCCAGCTGTGTTCAATTTGCCGAACGGGCAGCCTTTGCCATGTCGACCAGAACAGGCCTGAGGTCGCGTGCCGCCTGCAGCGGATTGGGAAAGAAGACCCGGCAGACATTGTCGCCCGATACGAGATCCATGCCATCGGCGTCGAAGCCGGCGACGGTCCAGCCGTCGCCACTGGCGCCGCCGAAATGGCCCGCATAGAGGGCAATCGCATCAAGATGGTCGGCGTTCATATGGTCGAGTGCCGATTGCTCGCCGGCGGCAAGCTCTTCGACGATCGCTCCCGTCGCGACCAGATCGGTGCGGTCGAGCAGATAGGCCTTGCCGAAGCCGCCGTTCAGGCTGGCGCGCTCCGGTTCGAGCCGGAAAATCGAGAAGTCGCCGAGCCCGGCATAGAGCTTTGCCTTGGGATTGCGGTTGAGATAGCGCCGCTCGGTGCGGGCGTGCTCGTTCGAGCCGCGCTGCAGCCGCACGGCCCGACAGACCAGCGTCAATCGCGGATGCGCCAGCGGATCGCCCTTGCCGGGCTCGCCGACGAGCAACGAGCAGCGCGGGTCGGCAAGAATGGCGCCGGTATGGGCGGACAGCATCGAGACCAGGATCAGCGGCGTGCCGTCGATGTCGGTGGCGACGCCGACCCTGCTGGCCAGCGGCGAACCGGTTCCTGGTTCGATCACCGCCAGCGCGCCGAAACGGGCGCTGCGGATCAGCGTCTTTGCCAGCCTGATCGCCTCGGCGTCGGTCTCGCGGATTACGTCTTTCTTGGGTTTGTCCAAAGCACCACCGTCGCGTTTATTTCGGCGCCATGCGGATGGCGCCATCAAGCCGAATGGTCTCGCCGTTGAGCATCTGGTTCTCGATGATGTGCAAGGCAAGTGCGGCATATTCGGAAGGCTCGCCCAAACGGGAAGGGAAGGGCACCGCGGCACCGAGCGAATCCTGCACCTCCTGCGGCATGCCAGCCATCATCGGTGTCCTGAAAATGCCGGGCGCGATGGTGCAGACGCGAATGCCGGAGCGGGCGAGATCGCGCGCCACCGGCAGCGTCATGCCGACGACGCCGCCCTTCGACGCCGAATAGGCCGCCTGGCCGATCTGGCCGTCATAGGCCGCGACCGATGCGGTGTTGACGATAACGCCGCGCTCGCCGCCCTGCAGCGGTTCGAGCCTGGCGGCCCGGTCGGCAACCAGGCGGATCATGTTGAAGGTGCCGATCAGATTGACCTCGATCACCTTGCGGTATTGGTCGAGCGGATGCGGTCCGTCCTTGCCGATCGTCTTCACGCCGATGGCGATGCCGGCGCAATTGATCAGGATGCGCGGTCCGCCAAGCTTTGCCACCACGTCCGCGACTGCAGCGGCACCGCTCTCCGCGTTGCTCACGTCGCATCGGACGGCGATGCCGCCGATGTCGGCCGCCACCTTCGCCGCACGCTCGATGCCGAGATCGAGGACGGCAACGCTGGCGCCGCTGGCGGCAAGTGCGCGCGCCGTCGCCTCGCCAAGGCCAGAGCCGCCACCGGTGACGATCGCAATCTGGCCGTTCGGGTTCATCTCGACGGTCCTCCTCTGTGCCCAGACTATGCTGCGAAGCCACCGTACAACAGCACCGGCATGGTCACGCCATCGCGGCGATGTGCTCGGCAATCCTTGCCTGGTCGGCGTGGCAAACCTCTCCCACCAGCTTTGCCACCGCGCCCGGCACGATCTCGTGCGCCAAAAGCCGGTCGGGGTCGACCGGACGTGGCATCGAGATCTGCCCGCGCGGGAGCCTCTTGAAGCCGAGCGGGCCGTAATAGGGTTCGTCGCCGACCAGCATCACGGCCGGCGCGCCAGCCTTGGCGGCGGCTTGCAGGGCGATTGCCACCAGCCGGCGGCCGATGCCGAGATTTTTGAAGGCCGGCTGCACGGCGAGCGGCCCGAGCATCAGCGCGCGGCCGGCGCCGGCGGCGATGCGCGTCATCCGGACCGAGGCGACGACGGTTGCGCCATCGACGGCCACGAAGGACAAAGCGCTTTCATGCGGGCCACCTTGGCGAATCTTGTAGGCGGCGAGCACGAAACGGCCCGGCCCGAAGGCCTCGTCATTGATGGCTTCGATTTCAGAATCATGCGCCGGAGTTTCCGGCAGGTATTTCACGTCGGCAAGGCTCATGGTCTTTGCGTTCCGGTATGCGAGGAAAGGTTTGCTGCAAGCGGCAGCGTTCGCCAGTCAGCGCTTCATCAAGCGCGGGCGCTCTTTCGTCGTCGGTCGAACCGGATCACGGCAAAGTCGAACATGCGGATTGTCCGCTAGCACCAATTTTCAGCCGCCGCAATCGGCCGGTTGCACTCGACGGCGCAGCGGTTGACGATCTGTTCAGCGCTGGCGATTTCGGCAGGTCCATTTCATGCCCTACATCGGGCAGGAACGCGAAAGGACATTTCATGGGATTGCTAGTCGAAGGCCAATGGCAGGACCGCTGGTACGATACCGGGGAGAGCGGCGGCAAATTCGTGCGGGCGCAGTCGCAGTGGCGCGACTGGGTGACGCGCGACGGCGCGCCGGCCGAAGGGCGAAAACGCGGCTTCAAGGCCGAGCCCGGCCGCTATCACCTCTATGTCTCGCTCGCCTGCCCGTGGGCGCATCGGACGCTGATCTTTCGCGTGCTCAAAAAACTCGAGGACGTGATTTCCGTCTCGGTCGTTCATCATTTCATGGGCGCCGACGGCTGGACGTTCCTGGCCGAGGACGGCGCCACCGGCGACACGCTCTACGGCCTCGATTTCCTGCACCAGATCTACACCAGGGCCGATCCCGGCTATTCGGGCCGGGTCACCGTTCCCGTGCTGTGGGACAAACGCGAGCGGACCATCGTGTCCAACGAATCCTCCGAGATTATCCGCATGCTCAATTCGGCCTTCGACGAATGGGGCGATGCCAAGCTCGACTTCTATCCGCAACCGTTGCGCGGCGCGATCGATGCGGTCAATGCGCTGGTCTATCCCTCGGTCAACAACGGCGTTTACCGTGCAGGCTTCGCCACCACGCAGGGCGCTTACGAGGAGGCGTTCGGCGAATTGTTCTCGGCACTCGACACGCTGGAGAACCGCCTGTCAAAGCACCGCTATCTCGTCGGCGGCCACATCACCGAGGCCGACTGGCGGCTGTTCACGACGCTGCTCCGCTTCGACCCGGTCTATGTCGGCCATTTCAAATGCAATCTGCGCCGCATCGCCGACTATCCGAATCTGTCGAATTATCTGCGCGACCTCTATCAGGTGCCCGGCGTCGCCGGCACGGTCAACCTGCACCACATCAAGTCGCACTATTACCGCAGCCACGAGACCATCAACCCGACGCGCATCGTGCCGGTCGGGCCAGAGCTCGACTAGCGGCGCTGCACGACCGCGACCGGTTCAGGAAGGCGGCGTGATCTACCAGTAGGGCGAGACCGCCGCGCCGTCGAAAATCTCGTTAATCCGCCGCAGCGTCGCCGGCGTCGTTCCCTCGGGCAGGCGGTCGAGCGGAAAGAAGGCGGCTTCGGCGATCTCGCGGTCGGGCAGCTTAGGTGCTGGCTGGTCGAACTCTTCGACCAGATAGAGGCCGACATGGTCGCGGCGGCTGGCCCGGCGGTTGAAATGCAGAGATTTCAGCACCGGCGGTCCAGTCAGCGCGATGTTGCCTTCCTCGAACAGTTCGCGCGTCAGCGCCTCGGTCATCGTCTCGCCCAACTCGACACCGCCGCCGGGCAGGTGCCAGCCCGGAACATAGGTGTGGCGGATGAGGAAGACGGAATTGGAGCGGCGGTCGTGGATCAGGCCGCGCACGCCGAGCGTCATCGGCCGCCGCAGTACGAAATACAAGTGAAACAGCCTTGCCCGGAAGCCCGGCCAGCCGGTCTGACGCAGGGCTTGCTCCGGATCCGGCGTCGTCATCGTCCGCGAAACCGTGAGTGGAAAGCGGCGCGCGTGTCGCCTATGAAGAAAGGATGTTCAGGCTCGCGCATATTTCCGATGTCCATCTGGGGCCGCTTCCCGATGTAACCTATCGCGATCTCGCCTCCAAGCGCGTGGTCGGCTACGTCAATTGGCAGCGCAACCGCCGCCGCCACATGCATGATGCCGTCATCGACACGATCGTCGCCGACATGAAGGCCAGCGGACCGGATCATCTCACGATCACCGGCGACCTGGTCAATCTGGCGCTCGACGGCGAGATCGAGATGGCCAAACACTGGCTGGAGACGCTGGGCTCGCCCAATGACGTATCGGTCGTGCCGGGCAACCATGACGCCTATGTGCCGGGCGCCTTCGACAAGACCTGCCGGTCCTGGGCTGCGTGGATGACCGGCGACGGCGTCAATACGCCGGTCGACCGCAACACCTTTCCCTATCTGCGCGTACGCGGCAATGTTGCGTTGATCGGCGTCTCGACGGCGCGCGCCACGGCTCCGTTCATGGCCAACGGCTTCTTTCTGGAAGGCCAGGCGGAAAGGCTGCGCGACATGCTCGACACCACAGGCAAGCGAGGCCTGTTCCGGGTGATCATGATCCACCACCCGCCGGTGCGCGGCGCCGTTTCGCAGAACAAGCGGCTGTTCGGCATCTCCCGCTTCCACAAGGTTCTTCACCGGCACGGTGCCGAACTTGTGCTGCACGGCCATTCGCATGTGCCGTCGCTCTTCTTCATTGGTGCCCGCAAGACCAAGATTCCGGTGGTCGGGGTCGCCGCCACCGGGCAGGCCCCCGGCAGTTCGCATGCGCCGGCGCAATACAATCTGCTCGACATCGACGGTGAAAAGGACGATTGGCGGATCAGGCTGACGCGCCGCGGCCTGACCGGGCCGGCCTTGCCGCCCAGCGACCTGCAGACAATGGAGCTTGGCGTCGAGGCCGACGCCACGCTTGCCGGAGCGCGATGAATTCAGCTGGGAGCGTGTCGCTCTAAAAGCTGATTTTCATCGCGACGATGCGGTCCCAGAACAGCACGAGCGAAACCGCTAGGCCGACCAGGGCGCCGGCGGCGATCAGGCCGAGGCCCGCGAAGAACGCCGACCAGCCGTTGCTGCGCGCAGGGACCTGCAGCGGCGGCTCGGCCTCCGCCACTAGGGCGCGTTTCAGGCTGGCGACGGCTTGCTCGATGCCGCCTTCCATCATTCTCTGGCGTTCGACGACGCGCTCGGCGACATAGCGCGTCACCTGATCGGCAACGATCTTCATCTCGGTCGACTCGGCGAGCACGACGCGGCCGATGCGCGTGTCCTTGAGAAAGCGATAGGTGCGACGGTCGCGTCCCATGGCGACATGGCTGACGGCGTCGATCCACAGCCGTGGCTGCAGGCCGGACGAGACGGCGAAGTCGAAACTGTCCATGTCGGTGGGCACGTCGGCGAAGACCGGCGCGAGTTCAGCGGCAAGCAGATCAAGCCGCATGCGATGCGCTTCGCGCATGTCGACCACGACGTCGTCGCGGTCGGCGAAGGCGTTCTTGATGTCGCGAATGGCATCGGACAGTTTTCGCGACTGATCGATCTGGGTGATGTTCTCGCCTGCGTCCTTCATCGGCGTTGCCTCGCGGGGTTTGGTTAACACCGAATTAACACAGCCGCCGGCAAAATGCACTTGCGAGATCGATGGACCGGCAAGGGTTCGCTGGAGGAGCACCAGCGCCGCCGCCGTGCCTGCGTGAAGACCGATCAGCTCGCCGCTGCAGCGAATCCTGGACGAAGCCGTCTGCTGCGGCGCCTCATATTGCGACGGACGGCCTCGACGATCAGGCCGGGCGCTTCCTCGACCAGCATATGGCCGGCTTCCAGCACGTGGTGCAGATGAAAATGCTTCGGCAGGCCGTCCGGTTGGCTAACGGGCAGCATCGCGTCGTCGCTTCCCCAAACCACCATGACCGGCATGTTCAGCGTTTCGAGCCGTTCGCGCCGGATGACACCTTGCCGATCATCCCTGGTCATGGCCGCTGCGATCTCGACAAGTGTCCGCAGCTGGCCGGGACGCTGGCGCATTTCGTTGAGGAGATTGACCCTATGCTGCGGGGGCCAGCATTGCGGTCCCGACATGGCGGCAAGACAGGCGCGGATTTCATCCGTGCCGGCAGCGGCGGCGTAGCGACGCAGCAGCGGACCATTGATCTCAGGACCGAAACCGCCCGGCGCCAGCAGCGTCAGCGAGGCAATTCTTTCCGGCTCGCTCAATGCCATCAGGGCGGCCACGGCGCCGCCCATCGAATGGCCGACGAGATGGGCCCGCTTTATCCCGCGAGCGGAAAGGTTCGCAAGGACGGCACTGGCCGCGATCCTGGCCGGACCGCCGCCCGGAAAATCAAACGACAAGCCATGACCCGGCAGATCGTAGGCCAAGGTCCGCGCGCCCGGTGCCAGAGGCGCGACGACATCGCGCCAGTCGTCGTGGCAGCCACCGAAGCCATGCAGGAAGACAATCGTCGTCGGGCCGGTGCCCCGTTCGGCAGCGTAAAGGGATGGGGTCATGCAAACTTTATGGGTTGTGCCGGGATCAGTCCGGATGCCGGGAATCAGTCTTTGTGCCGCGATTGGTCTTTATGCCGCGATCCGTTTGGGCCGGTTCAATCGTGTCTGAATTGCGCTTTGGCCGTGCGGATGGCCAGTAAAATTTTCGCGATCACCTGACGTCGTTCAGGCGCCGGAAGACGTCAACTGGCGCCGCCAAGCCCGGCGGCGCGCAGGGCCTCGACCAGACGGTTGGTCAGATCGGCGGGATATCTCCGTTCGACAAAGGTCGTGCGCGGATCGGCTGCGAATTTCGGGAATTTGGTGGTCAGTTCTTGCAGAAGCCTGCTCGTCAGCTTCTCGCGGCCGGCGGCCCTGGCACCGATCAGCCGCGCCGCCAGATAATGCGATTTCATTTCCGTCGTTCGCAAGCCGTCGCTGGCAAGCGTGGCCTTGTTCATGTCGCCCATCATGAACTCTCCGGCGAACAGCCCGTAATCCCACCATGTCGGATGGGCGCTGGCGATATCCACCGCGTGAGCAAGGATCGGTGTGCCCTCGCTGTATCTGCCGGCGAAAATCAGCCCGTAGCCATAGGCGGCGGCCATTGCGAGATCGTAGGAATTGAGCTCGTAGGCCTTGCGCATCCAGCGGATCGATTCCTCGGAATTGCCGATGCGCGAATTGAGATAACCAAGGGCACGGTGCGCATAGGGGCTGGTCGGGCCCATCTGTATGGCGCGATGGGCAAACGTCATCGCTTTTTCGATCGTCGCGTCGGCGGGGTAGGGGTAGTGGTCGGTGACCGCTTCGAGATGCAAGGACGCGAGTTCCGAATAGACGAGCGACGACTTCGCCTCCCGGTTGGCAAGATCTTCGAGGCAGCGGTAAGCGGCTTCGTGCGTCTTGGCGTTCTGGTCGAGATAATATTTGCCGTTGAGCACCAGACACGCCGTCAGCCCGGTCTGGATGCCGCTCTGCTCGATGTAATTGTAGATCGTGCCCGAGGCGGGAAGAGCCGAGCTCAAAATGTCGGAGATATGGTCCTCGATGGCGGAGTTCGTGATGTCGCCGGCGGTCAGGTTGCGTGACAGCAGCACGCGGCCGGTCGCCACGCTTTGCAGCTCGAGCGCAATGTCGCCGGTGCGCGGCCCGGGCAGGACATCGAACACGAAGTTGGCGGCGTCGGTAAGTGGATCCGGCGGGCTATCGGCATCACGGCCGATGAAATTGATGGTATCGAAGCCGCTAAGGCCGGCGCGCAGCGATGCGGCAACGCGGCGAGCCGCGTCGCTGTCGGCCTTGATGGCGATGTAAACCTGGGGAAGGGTTTCAACCGGAGGCGCCGCTATGCTGCCGGTCGCAACCGCGGTCTCGACCGCCGTGTCGCCGCCGGTCAGCAATACCACGCTGCCCTGGCGGAGGATCAGCACGCCCAGCATGAGGATGACCAGCGCGATCGCCAGCCAGAAGAACTGCAAATGGCGCTGCAGCGAAGGTGCGGCGGGGGTGAGGGCTGGAACGCTCAGCAATGCAGCCGGATGTGCCCGGTTGCGGGCATCTTCCGGCGATCCGGGAAGGACGGTTGTCGCCGCTTCCTCTGTTGCTGGTCCCGGCTTGGTCTCCACCTCGGGCGGCAAGCGAATGACGTTGAGTTCGTAGGATGGAACATAGCCGCCGCGCGGAATGGCGATGCGGACCGGTTCGGCAACACCCTCATTGGCAAAGTACTGCTGCAGAAGCTCGCGCAGCCTGCCGGCCTGCACCCGCACCACCGCATCGGTCGACGGATCGAAATCGCCGTCCTTGCCGAAAACGTCCATCGCGATGGAGAAGCCCTTGAGCCTGTCGGCTTCGCCTGCCTGCTCGCGCTCGACCAGGTAACGGAGCAGCTTGCGCGCACGCTCGGATCGCCCGAACGTTTCGCTGGCAAGCAATCGCTCCAACGTTTCGCGCACTGCGGGGGCGGCAGGCGTGGTATGCTGCAAGTGTCGATCCCTTCGAATCCGGCACAGGTTGAGGTACGATCATATAGCGCTGGCGCTGCCATACAAGCATGTGCTTATGGTGCGATAGCGTACCCACCGGATAAATTTCCGGTGGGCTGATGGCGCGAGCCTGGCAGTTTCGGCTAGCCGCGCTTTTGGCCGACGATGCGGTTGGCGGCCGAAACCACGGCTTCGAGCGAGGCGGCGACGATGTTGGTGTTGATGCCGGCGCCGAACAGCTTGCCGCCCGGATGTTCCATCTCGACATAGGAAATGGCCGAGGCATTCGAGCCGCGCTGCATGGAATGCTCGGAATAATCGAGCACCGACATCGGCACCCCGACATGGCGCGACAGCGCATCGACGAAGCCGTCGATCGGGCCGGTGCCGGTGCCGGTAATGGTCACCTCCTTGCCCCTGTCGAGGATCACCGCTTCAACCACGCGCCGGCCCTTGACCTCGGTGTCGGGATAGGTGTGGTGGTCGAGGAACTTCAGCCGCGCGCCGGGCTGGTCGACATAGGTGTCGAGAAAGCCCTCGTAGATGCGCTTGACCGGCACCTCCTTGCCTTCGGCGTCGGTGATCGCCTGGATAGCCTGGCTGAACTCGATCTGCAGGTTGCGCGGCAGGTTGAGGCCGTAATCCGCATGCAGCACATAGGCGATGCCGCCCTTGCCGGACTGCGAGTTGATGCGGATGATGGCTTCGTAGCTGCGGCCGACATCGGCCGGGTCGATCGGCAGATAGGGCACCTCCCAGTGCGGCGTGTTGGCCTTGCGCAGCGCCTTCATGCCCTTGTTGATGGCGTCCTGGTGCGAGCCGGAAAAGGCGGTGTAGACGAGCTCGCCGACATAAGGGTGGCGCTCGGGGATCTTCAGCTGGTTGGAGTATTCGTAGACGTCCTTCATGCGGTTGATGTCAGAGCAGTCGAGCCCGGGATCGACGCCTTGCGTGTACATGTTGAGCGCCAGCGTGACGATGTCGACATTGCCGGTGCGCTCGCCATTGCCGAACAGCGTGCCTTCGACGCGGTCGGCACCCGCCATCAGGCCGAGTTCGGTGGTGGCAATGCCGGTGCCGCGGTCATTGTGCGGATGCAGCGAGATCAGCAGGTTCTCGCGATTGTCGAGGTTGCGGCACATCCATTCGATGCGGTCGGCATAGATGTTGGGCGTCGACATCTCGACCGTGGAGGGCAGATTGATGATCAGCTTGTTTTCCGCCGTCGGCTTGACGATCTCGGTGACCGCGTTGCAGATCTCCAGCGCCACTTCGAGCTCGGTGCCGGTAAAGCTCTCCGGCGAATATTCGAAACGGTAGCCGCCGCCGGCCTTCGCCGCCATGTCGGTGATCATCTTGGCCGCATCGGTGGCGATGCGCTTGATGCCGGCGACGTCCTTCTCGAAGACGACGCGGCGCTGCAGTTCGCTGGTCGAGTTGTAGAAATGGACGATCGGGTTGGTGGCACCCTTCAGCGCCTCGAAAGTGCGGGTGATCAGTTCCGGCCGGCACTGCACCAGCACCTGCAGCGAGACGTCGGCGGGCACGTTGCCTTGTTCGATGCACCAGCGGGCGAAATCGAAGTCGGTCTGCGAGGCCGAGGGGAAGCCGATCTCGATCTCCTTGAAACCCATGTCGAGCAGCAGGGCGAACATGCGCGCCTTGCGTTCCTGCCCCATCGGATCGATCAGCGCCTGGTTGCCGTCGCGCAGGTCGACCGAGCACCAGATCGGCGCCTTGTCGATCACTTTCGAAGGCCATGTGCGATCGGCAAGGCCGACGGTCGGATAGGGCTGGTATTTGCGGGGGGCGTCCGGCATGCCTTTTACCGCAGACTTGGTGATTTCCTCTACATTCAGACGGATATCTTCTCGTGCGTTCATCGTCTTTTCTCCCGGCGGCTCGCGGATCCAGCTTCAGGCGGATGGGTGGCGAGCGGCGCCTTTACCAGAATTTCGATCGCTTGATGTGACGTGCCAATTTGTGACTGGCCAAGGAGCGTGCGCGTGAGCGGCAATTCGACCGCCGGGCGCTCCTTCAGCGAACCCGGCGATCGCCGATAAGGCCGAGAAGCAGCAGGGTGGAGGCGAGCGCGCGAACGGTCTGGCCGGCCATGCCGGTCGGACGGGACGCAAAAGAGGTGGCGCGCGGGCTCATGCGGTTTTCATACAGGAGCGGGCAAAGCGAGGCAAGTGGGAGCAAGCACCGTCGGCGAAGCTGCCGGAGGAGGTGCTGTCCCTGGGACTCTCGAGACCTGGGTTCCTCGCCCACCGAAGCGGGGGAGAGGTGGCCGCCCACGGGTCTTGCCTTCGGCAAGCCCGAGGACAGGCTCCGCGGCCGGAGAGGGGGCCTTCGTAGAGCGCGGTTCCCCCTCTCCGTCTCGGCTTCGCCGAGCCACCTCTCCCCACTTTCG
>NZ_JAMYSE010000092.1:0-25114 GCF_040321795.1 Mesorhizobium sp. M0244
CTGCATCAACAGGCCGGACAGAAGACTGCACCCGACCAACGCGCCATAATGTCGAATTACCTCTTGCATCGCGGGAGCCATCCACAGAAGACATCGCAAGCGAGGACTCCGGAGGTCGCGGTTGCGCCCTCAAGCCCCGCCTGGTCGACCAGATAGAAGATCGCATTGGCCTCGCCGCCCGGCATCGTCTCGCTGAACTGGATGCGGCTGTTGGGCTGGATCAGACCGAGCAGGGTCTCCGCCACACCTCGACGCCGAGGTCGCGCAGATCGTGGCCGTTGCCGCGCCGCGCCGATTTTCTGGAGTGATAAGCCGCGCCCGACGCGGCGAATTCGTAACCCTACTCGGCGGCCGTCTCCGATGGCGCCTCTGCCGGCCCCGAAGGCTCGGCCTCGGCACGGGGCTTGCGCCGTGAAAACAGCGACCTGAGCGTGACGTAGAACACCGGCGTCAGGAACAGGCCGACGAAGGTGACGCCGAGCATGCCGGAGAATACCGCGGTGCCGAGCGACTGGCGCATTTCTGCGCCCGGACCCGTTGCGATCATCAGCGGCACGACGCCGAGGATGAACGAGAAGGCGGTCATCAGGATCGGCCGCAGCCTGAGCCGGCAGGCTTCGACGGCAGCCTCGGCGGCCGACAGCCCGCGTTCCTGCGCCTGCCGCGCGAATTCGACGATCAGGATCGCGTTCTTGGCGGCAAGCCCGATTAGCACGATGAGGCCGATCTGCACGAGGATGTTGTTGTCCAGCCCTCGGAACGACACGCCGAGCAACGCCGCGAGCACGCCGAGCGGCACCACCAGCACAATGGCGAACGGCAGCACCCAGCTTTCATATTGCGCCGCCAGCGCCAGGAACACGAACAGCACCGACAGTCCGAAGATATAGACAGCGGCATTGCCGGTGTTGCGCTCCTGATAGGCGAGCTCGGTCCATTCATAGGAGGTACCGGCCGGCAGCGTCTTTGCCGTGATCCCTTCCATCAATGCCAGCGCGTCGCCCGTGGAAACACCGGGCGCGGCGTTGCCCTGCAGCGGCACCGAAACGTACATGTTGTAGCGCTGGACCAGCGCCGGGCCGGTGACGTCGCGGATCTCGACCAACGTGCCGAGCGGAACCAGCGCGCCGGTCGCCGAGCGCACCTTCAGTTTCAAGATGTCGGCGCGATCGAGACGGAACGCCTGGTCGGCCTGCGCCCGCACCTGGTAGACGCGCCCGAAAGCGTTGAAGTCGTTGACGTAGGCGGTGCCCAAATTGATCGACAGCGTCTCGAAGATGTTGGGGATCGGCACGTTCAGGATGCGCGCCTTGTCGCGATCGATCGCCAGGAAGAATTGCGGGCTCGACGCGGAGAAGGTGGTGAACACGCCCGTCAGCCCCGGCGTCTTGTTGGCCTTGCCGGCGATTTCGTAGGCAAGCGCCAGGATCTGCCGCATGTCGGCGCTGTTGCGCTCCTGGATCTGCAGCTTGAAGCCGCCGGCATTGCCGACGCCGCGGATCGGCGGCGGCGGCAGTGCGATAATGAAGGCTTCCTTGATGCTTTGCAGGCTGCCGAACAGATTGCCGATGACCTGGGTCGCCGACTGGCCGGCTTTCAGTCGCTCGTCAAACGGCTTGAACCTGGCGAAGATCACGCCCGCGTTGCTGGCGTTGGTGAAGGTCGCGCCGGAGAAGCCGGCGAAGGCGACTGCGTAGTCGACGCCTGGCGTTTTCTGGATGATCTGCGACGCCTGCTGGATGACGGCATCGGTCCTCGACAGCGAAGCGCCGTCCGGCAACTGGACGACGACGATCGCATAGCCCTGGTCAAGAGACGGAATGAAACCGCGCGGCACCGCCTGCACCATGTAGACCGTGGCGTAGATGAGGGCCGCGAAAACGGCCAGCATGGCGGCGATCGTTATCCACGAGCCGACCAGCACGCGGATGATGCTCGAATACCAATGGGCGACCCTCTCGAAGCCGCGATTGAAGCCGTCGGCGAGCGCCCGTCCGAACCGCGCCAGGAAAAAGCGCGGCGGCGCCGCCGCGGCGTGATGCGGCTTGAACAGCAGTGCGGCCAGCGCCGGCGAAAGCGTCAGCGAATTGAATGCCGAGATCGCCGTCGACACCGCGATGGTGATCGCAAACTGCAGATAGAACTGCCCAGAAATGCCGGGGATGAAGGCTGTCGGTACGAACACGGCTATCAGCACCAGCGAGATCGCGATGACGGCCGTTCCGACTTCGTCCATGGTCAGGTGCGACGCCGGATTGGGCGCCAGCCCTCTGGCGATATTGCGCTCGACGTTTTCGACCACGACGATCGCATCGTCGACGACGATGCCGATCGCCAGAACTAGGCCGAACAGCGTCAGCATGTTGAGCGAGAAGCCGGCGGCGTAAAGCACCGCCAGCGTGCCGATCAGCGACACGGGGATCGCCACGATCGGCACGATCGCCATGCGCCACGATTGCAGGAAGACGATGATGACGATGATGACCAGCAGCATCGCCTCGAGGATCGTCTTGTAGACCTCCTGGATCGACTCGGCGACGAACTCGGTCGGATTGTAGACGATGTCGTAGCTCAACCCCTTCGGGAAGTCGCGGGAAAGCTCCTTCATCTTGTCCTGGATCTCCGCGGCTGCGGCGAGCGCATTGGTGCCCGGCCGCTGGAAGATGGCGAGCGCCACCGCCGGTTTGCCGTTGAGATAGGAGTTGGTGACGTAATCCTTGGCGCCGAGCTCGATGCGCGCCACGTCCTGCAGCGAGATCAGGCGGCCGTCGTCGGTCGATTTGACGATCACGTATCGGAAGTCGCGTGCGTCGTTGAAGCGGCCTTGCGTGGTGACCGTGTACTGGAACGCCGTGCCGGTGCTGGTCGGCGGCGCGCCGATCGAGCCGCCCGACACCTGGACGTTCTGGTCACGCAGCGCCTGCACCACATCGCCCGAGGTCATCCCCAGGGCGGACAGTTTTTCCGGATCGAGCCAGATGCGCAGCGAATATTCGCGTTCGCCGAAGATGATGAGGTCGCCGACGCCGTCTAGTCTGAGCAGTATGTCGCGCACCCGCGAGCGGGCGTAGTTCGAGACGTAGAGCTGGTCGTAGGTGTTGTCGGGCGACAGCATGTGCACGACCATCATCAGGTCGGGCGAGCTCTTGGTGGTGGTGATGCCGAGGCGGCGGACATCTTCGGGCAGGCGCGGCTCGGCGACCGACACGCGGTTCTGCACCAGCACCTGCGCCTGGTCGAGATCGGTGCCCAGCTTGAAGGTGATGGTCAGCGCCATCGCCCCGTCGCCCGACGAATAGGACGACATGTAGAGCATGCCCTCGACGCCGTTGATCTCCTGCTCGATCGGCGTTGCCACCGTCGCTGCGACCGTCTCGGCGTCGGCGCCCGGATACTGCGCGCGAACGACGATGGTCGGCGGCGCGATCTCGGGATATTGCGCGACCGGCAGCTGGGTATAAGCAATCCCGCCGAGGATCAGCAGGACGATCGAAACGACCGATGCGAAGATCGGACGGTCGACGAAGAAATGTGCGAACCTCATTGCTGCAACTCGGCGGTCTCGGCCTTGGGCGGCAACGTCACCATCTCGACCTTCACCTTCGTGCCGGGCCTGGCGTGCATCAGCCCGTTGACGATGATCGTCTCGTCGCCGGTCAGGCCCTGGCGGATCACCCGGTAGCCGTCGAGAAGCGGGCCGGTGCGCACGGGCTTCGCCGACACCATCCCGGCCTCATCCACCAGGAACACGATGCGGCGATCCTGATCGGCGCCGATCGCCTCGTCGGGCACCAGCACGCCGCTATGCGGCAGCGACCCCGGCACGTTGATGCGCCCGAACATGCCTGGCTGGAGAATGCCGTCGGCGTTGGGAAACCTTGCACGCACCCGCATGGTGCCGGTCGCGTTGTCGATCCGGTTCTCGGCAAAATCGAGCTTGCCTTTGAATACCGCCTCCGCGCGGTCGGCGACGCGAACCACCACCTCGAGCCCGCCGGCGCCTTCCTGCATGCTGCCGCCGCGCTCCTTCGCGTCGCGGGCATAGCTGAAATACAGGCGCTCATCGACGTCGAAATAGAAGTCGATCGGATCGCGCGTAACGATGGTCGTCAGCAAGGTGGAATCCGGCTGCACGAGGTTGCCGACCGACACCAGCCGGCGGTCGATGCGGCCGGACAAGGGCGCCTTGATCTCGGTGAATTCCATGTTCAGGCTGGCCGTCGTCAGCGCAGCCGTCGCGCCCTGCATCTGCGCCTGCGCCGAAAGGTATTCCCGCCGGCGGTCGTCGAGCGTCGCGGTTGAGATATTGCCGGTCTTGGCGAGTTCGTCGGCGCGATCCAGCTGCATCGTGGAGAATCCGAGCAGACTCTTGGCGACGTCCACTTGCGATTTGGCGGCATCATAAGCCGCCTGGTACGGACGCTGGTCGATGGTGAAGAGCAGGTCGCCCTTGTTGACCAGTGCGCCGTCCTGGAAGCTGACCTTGTCCAGATAGCCGCTGACGCGCGAGCGGATGGCGACCTGGTCGACGGCTTCGAAGCGCCCGACGAACTCGTCGTCTTCGACGATTTCACGGACCACCGGCTTGGCCGCCGTCACCACGGGTAGCTGCTGGTCCTGCGCAAACGCAGTGCTGAAAGCCATGCCGAGCAGGAATGTCGCCGACACGGCGGCGCGGGCAAGCCAGCCGGCCGATCGACGGGGTCGCCCGCCCGCGTCGCGATGCAATTGCCCATTCTCTGGGGTGTCCATTTGCGTCCTCGCTCGCTGGACCCGGAGGTCGGTTGATCCGCTTCTACGCTCAGGCTTCTCGTCGAGATCAGGGCACTACAGTGTTGTGCATGGCAACATGATCATTTTCCATGTGGGCTGAAATGTCCACCCTGTGGCTGCCTCGCCACCCGCCACTGGCGACGCAGATCCACCGGGCGGCCCGGGACGCCATTGAGACGGGGCGGCTAGACCCGGGAGCAGACCTTGGTCCCGTCGGGCTGAACGTCCGCAATGCTTCTTCAAACGTTAAAGCCGCCATTCCGCTATCGGCCCACAATGGTCGGGGTATTGTCACTTCAGACCCTGGGCTTCAGGCCGCCGTGAGGGGACCGGAGAATTGTTTGGACTTTGAGGGTGGTAGCGGGAGACCGTTCTCTCCGCTTTCAATACTGCCACCAAACCCCTTCGAACTAAATGTCGCCGCATAGCGGACACCAGGCCATGGCGACGGCGCGGGGATGTAGCGAGACACGGTTCTCACGCGAGGGACCATTCGCAACCGCGTATCCCCTCACTACGGTACTTGGAGAATATGCATCCCATAGCTTTGAGGATGATCCCGAGACACCGGCGACGGACGCTGGAGAGGTCGGTCGTTTCATTTAGGTGAGACCAGGTCTATACTCCACGGGGGACAGGCCAGATCGATGGACCGTAAGCTTTCCGCCATTCTCGCTGCCGATGTTGTGGGCTATTCCGCTCAGATGGAACGCGACGAGGCCGGCACGTTCGAGCGCCTTCGTGCTCGACGCAAGGAACTGTTCGAGCCTGAGATTGCCCGCCAGCACGGCCACATCTTCAAGCTGATGGGCGATGGACTGCTGGCCGAATTCGGCAGCGTCGTGGACGCGGTCGAATGTGCCGTGTCGTTGCAGCACGCCCTGGCGGAATGCAACGCCGCCGTTTCCGAGGATCATCGGATTCGCGTCAGGATCGGGATCAATCTCGGCGAGGTGATTGTGGAGGGCGAGGACCGATATGGCGAGGGCGTCAACGTCGCTGCCAGGCTCCAACAACTAGCGGAACCTGGCGGCATCTGTGTCTCGGCAAAGGTCGCAAAAGAGGTTGAGAAGAAGTTGGCTTTCGGCTTTGAGCCGATGGGCCAACAGAAGCTGAAGAACATCGCCGAACCGGTGCAGGCGTACCGGGTGCTGCTCGATCCCGCGGTGGCGGGAAAGCCCATGGCTGTCAATCGACACCCACGTTTCAGGCGCATTCTGGCCGTCGCTATTGGGGTCCTTGTTGTCGCAGTCGGCCTTGCAGCAGCGTGGTGGCGACCGTGGGAGCCACCGCTTCGGCCCGCCGCTCTGACGGCCAATGCGAAAGCCGACACCCGGCCATCCCTCGTCGTGCTTCCATTTGACAATCTCAGCGACGACAAGGCGCAAGGTTATCTGGCTGACGGTTTCACCGAGGACCTGACCACAGAACTTGCACGCGTGCCCGGCCTGTTCGTCGTATCGCGAAACGCGGCTTCCACCTACAAGGACAAGGAGACCAAACCCGCTGAGGTCGCCGCAGCGCTTGGTGTCCGGTACATTCTGGAGGGCTCGATACGTCGGGTCGGCGACGACATGCGTATCAACGCGCAATTGATCGACGGCTCGACCACCGGTCATCTCTGGGCAGAACGTTTCGACGGCCAGTGGACGGATGTGTTTGCGCTGCAGGACAAGGTCGTCGTCAGCATCGCAGGCGCGCTCAAGCTCCGTCTCGTGAGCGTCCAAGGCAAGGCAGATGTCACGGGCGGCACGCGCAATCCTGCAGCCTACGAAGCTTACCTCCAGGGCATGGAAATCTACAATCGTCGCAATACTCCAGACGAGTTTGCGCAGGCGGTGAGGTTTTTCCAGCAGGCGCTGGAACTCGATCCGGATTTCGGCGCAGCGGCAGCCTCGCTCGCGTGGGCCTATTGGGACATGGACGGGCCGCGGGTCAAAGCTTTAGCCGTTTCGGATACCAGTGCGCTGTACAACGTCTACAAGTCCCTGGGGGAGGCGGCCAAGCATCCTTCGCCGTCCTACTATCAGCTCGTCGCCAGTTTGCTGGTTCGCGAGCATCGGTCCGACGAGGCAGTCGCGGTTATGTTCAAGGCAGTGGCGCTCGACCCGAGCGATCCCCTGAACTATGTCGGGCTGGCAGAAGCCCTGAATTTCAATGGCAGGCCGAACGAGGCGCGCGACTATCTCGTCGCGGCCAACCGTGTCGACCCAGGCGGCAATGACCATCGGCACTACCAGGCTGGGCTGGCTGAATTTGGCCAGGGTCGTTTCGAGGAAGCTGTCGACTACCTTGAAAGGATCGATCTCCAATCGCCTGATCCATGGCCGAAATTCTATGGCCTGCAGGTGTTGGTTTCGGCCTACGCACATCTCGGGCGCAGTGACCAGGTCGCGGCCTATAGTGACAGGCTAAGGAACGTCATGTTGGAACGAAAGGATGGAGGGGCAAACCAGCTGGTCACGCAGAGGTATTTTGTGTTCAAGAACCCGGCTGACATCGGGCGTCTGCTGGACGGCCTGGACAAGGCCGGTTTGCCGGAGTTGCCGGAAGAGGTCGATCTGGATGCGAAGGACCGGCTTACCGGTTCGGAGATCAGGTGGCTCATCCTCGGTCGTGACCTGCGCGGGGGAGGCGCATGGATAGATAAAGAAACCAGTTGGGTGCAGCAGAACTTCCTGTGCGACGCCATTCCGAAAGATCAGACAACCTGCGGCGCGATCTTCCGCAATCCTGCCGGGACGCCGGAGCGACGCAACGAGTATACGGCAGTCTTCCGTTTCGATCGTTTTGAGTTTTCGACCGTCAAATAAGTACCGATCGGAAGATACGCGAAGTACACAAGCATGGAACTCGAGGGCGCAAGCTTGGCGCCAGGTGATGTGTCTGCGTTCGCGATCAGCCCGCCCAAAAGCAGACGGACAGTTATCGGCCCCAACTCTCCCGGTCGTCCTCGCCGTGCGACCGTTCCGGCTCTGCGTCGTGAACCGGGCGAAGTCGAAGCTGAAGGTGCGGTGATCAGTCCCTCGAAGTTCGGTCAGCAACGTCCATGAGTTGGGACAGCAGGTGATCGGCAAGCTGTTCCGGCGAAAACTCCTTGGCAGGGGTTTCCTTTGACACTAGGCGCTATAGTCCGTGCGAACGAGGCCGTAGCGGAACTTCAGGCTTCGTAACTGTACGGCCTTGTTGAACGACGCGTAGAACCCCGGCAGCTCCGGGAAGCCCTTGTAGAACGTGGCGTGGAGATCGATGTCTTCGATCGAGTTCATGTAGTGCGGGTACCAGCTGCAGATCAGGTTGACCGGGTAGCAGCTGACAATGCGATAGTGTTGTGAGGTCTTGTACTCGACGTTCACGCCTGAGCCACGAACCACCTCAGTTCCGGCCTTGAGTGCTTCGGTGAACTCCTCGTAGGCGGCATTGGCCTTGGCAGTGCCTTCGTGGGAGCGTTCGAACTGCTGCTGGGCAGTCTTCAGATCCGTTGCCCGCTTGAGCCGCGCGGCCCTCTCTAGCATCGTTTCTGGCCTCGAGATCCCGCCTGCGTCGATCACCCGCTGCTCGATGACGGCAGCCGCTCCCTCGACGCCCCATCTATCCAGGCCGACGTAAAGTCGAGTCGGCGGGAGCCAAGCAGGCGTCGATGGCTTCGACTCGGTCGGGATAAACACGGTGAAGTCGAAGCCATGCTCGAAGGCCCTCGTCCGGATGGCGTTCATCTCAACCCCGGTCCAGCGGGTTTGCCCCATTCGGTTCGGTACAGGATGACCACGATCCGGGCCTTCTTGCCGTAGACCTCGCTGAAGGTCGTCTGCCCGTCCGTTCCGGCGAGTTCCTTCTGTCGCTCCGAGTAGATGAACGTCTTCAGCACGCCCGCGACATCGCGATGAGCGTCACGTCGCGGTCGTTCACGTGCGTGACCATGCCGCCCAGCCCATCGCCGACCGAGGCGCAGCCCGGGCACGCCGTCTTCCAGTCCTCCGCGAACATCAGGTGATAGATGAGGAGCTGCGAGCGGTCATCGAACAGCTCCGGCAAGGACTTCGGCCCGTCGTCGGTGGCGAAGGCGTAGTGCTTCTCGACCGGAACCCAGGGCAACTCCCGCCGCTGCTTGGTGACGCGCTGTTCGTGCGCCGCCAGCTCCTGCTCGGCCGCCAGCAGTTCCTTGCGGGCGGCCTGCCACTCCCGAAATCCAGATCGCTGACAGTCTGAACTTTGCATTCAGCTTGGATCGTGATGCGCACGGTCATGTTGCCGGTCGCCATGGCGGCAAACGCCTGTCCAGCCAGCACAATCGCAGCAAGCGCTGCGATACTTGTCGGGAAAAATTGGTTCGATCACGCGTTCCGAACGCATGGCCAAGTGGAACGAGATTCTCCGGATAGAGGAGCTGATGTTTCAAGCTCGTGCCTGGCGCCCAGTCATGATCTGGCGAACTCAGGCTCGCTCGGATCATCCGGTCACCAAAACAGTCCGCAGCGTTCGCCGCCAATCCAGCGTGGACAGGGCAGGCGGCGTCTTTGCCTGCCGATCCAGTGGCGGCAAGAGGTGGAGTGCCGCGAACTGGAGGGCGCGCCCCGTCATCTGGCGGGAAGCGGAGCGGCCGTTCAGGCCTCTACTACTATTGTCGGCGCGCCGGGCCTGGCATGGCCGATGATGCGAGCCGAAGGATAGCCGTCCGCGACGATCCTCTCGACCAGCGCCGCTGCGCGGTCGGTCTCGCAAGCAACCAGCAACCCGCCCGAAGTCTGTGGATCCGTGAGAAGATGGCGTCGCCACTCGGGCATGCCGGGAGGTAAGCTTACCGCGTCGCCATAGCTCGCCCAATTGCGCCGCGATGCGCCGGTGACGTGGCCGTCGACCGCGAGCGAGGCAGCTTCGGAAAAGAGCGGCACGTCGTGGCTGCAAATTATCAGCGTGCACCCGGCACCGCGTGCCATCTCGAGGCCATGTCCGAGCAAGCCAAATCCGGTCACGTCGGTGACGGCGTGGACGCTCGCGTCCTGCGCCAGCTCCGATCCGATCCGGTTGAGAAGGGTGGTGGAGGCGATCATTTCGCGATAGCCGCTCTCGGAAAGCGCCTGCTTCTTGATGGCGGCGGAATAGATGCCGACGCCGAGCCCTTTCGTCAGGATCAAGGCGTCACCCGGCCTGGTGTCAGAATTGCGTCGGATATCCTCGGGTCGGCATGTGCCGATGACTGCGAGGCCGTAAATCGGCTCCGGCGAGTCGATTGAGTGGCCGCCGGCAACCGGGATTCCGGCGTCGGCGCAGACAGCTTCGCCACCTTTCAGGATTTCGCGGACCATGAGCGTCGGGATCTTGTCGAGAGGCATGCCGAGTATAGCCAACGCCATGATCGGCCGGCCACCCATCGCATAGATATCGGACAGGGCGTTGGTTGCGGCAATCCGGCCGAAATCGTAGGGGTCATCTACCATAGGCATGAAGAAGTCGGTGGTCGCAATGACGCAAGTCGCGCCGTCGAGCTGCCAGACTGCCGCATCGTCGCCGGTCTCCGTGCCGACGAGAAGCTGATGATAGGGACTGGCAGCCGCCGGATTGGCGAGAAGCTGCTGCAGCACTGACGGTGCCAGCTTGCAGCCGCAACCGCCGCCATGGGCGAGGCTGGTCAGGCGCACAACGGGCGCTTCGGTGATTTCGGGCGAGAGGGCGATTGCCATAGTCGTCGAGCCTCCTCTGCTGGCACGCTTTAGTAGGGATCAAGGTCAACCGGAATGGAAAATACGATCGCGCCAACGCACGGCGCGTTTGGAGCACGCTTGCTCTCAGCGGATTTCGTTAAGTTAGGAAAGGCAAGCACCGTATCCGGCGTGCGAGGCATCGCCGTCATTGGGTATCGATCGAAAGGCGCCCCGACCCGCGGGAGCTGTTTCATCGCCACGCTTTACTGTATGGTAATGCGTTCGTTTTCGTCAATCGCCGTCGCGGTCACGAAAAGATGACAAGAATATTCAACAATAATACACAATGCCGATTTGCGGGCACAAACCTGTTGCAGGAAGGCGGTTCGGAGGGGCACTTTTGCTGCACCGTACGCACCTCCTTCTTTAGCATTGATTTTATTTGGTCCGAGACTAGTTACTCGGATTGAACCGTTTGTTCGAGTTGCCTTGTGGGGCATCGGCTTCGGGAGGAACCCATGAACATCGATCTTTCTCGACGCGCGTTCCTGCAAACAGCAGGCGCGGGTCTCGCCGGTACTACGCTTGGAGCCCTCGGCTTCGGCGATAGCGAGGCCGCACACGCGGCGGCCATACGGCCCTTCAAGCTCGCGAACACCACCGAAACACGCAACACCTGTCCATACTGCTCGGTGGCTTGCGGCATAATCTTGTATTCGAAGGGCGATCTCAGAAAGGGCGAGCCGGCCGAGATCACGCATATCGAGGGTGACACTGATCATCCGACCAATCGCGGCACCTTGTGCCCCAAAGGGTCGGCCCTGCTCGGATTTGTCAAGTCGCCGACCCGTCTGCAACATCCGATGATCCGCAAACCGGGCTCGGACAAGTTCGAGCCGATAAGCTGGGAAGACGCACTCGGCCGCATCGCCCGCCTGATGAAGGACGATCGCGACAAGAACTTCGTCGCGACGAACAATGACGGCGTGACGGTCAACCGGTGGATCACCACCGGCTTCCTCGCCGCCTCGGCTTCGACCAATGAAACCGCGTTCGCGACCTACAAGGTGGTCCGCAGCGCGGGCATGCTGGTGTTCGACAACCAGGCACGTGTCTGACACGGCCCGACGGTGGCGAGTCTCGCCCCAACATTCGGCCGCGGCGCAATGACCAATTCCTGGACCGACATCAAGAACACGGATCTCGTCGTCATCATGGGCGGCAATGCCGCGGAAGCGCATCCTTGCGGCTTCAAATGGGTCACAGAGGCGAAGGCCAACCGCGGCGCCAAGCTCATCGTCATCGACCCGCGCTTTACGCGCTCGGCTTCGGTGTCGGATCTTTACGCGCCGATCCGCCAGGGAACGGACATCGCCTTCCTGCTCGGGCTGATCAACTACTGCATCCAGAACGATAAGGTGCAATGGGACTATCTGAAGGCCTTCACCAACGCGACATATGTCGTCAAGGAGGGCTTCACCTATCAGGACGGCCTCTTCTCCGGCTATAACGAGGCGAAGCGAGACTATGACAAGTCCAGTTGGGACTATGACATAGGCACGGACGGCTTTGCCGTTGTCGACGCGACATTGGCCAATCCCCGCTGCGTCTGGAATCTGCTCAAGAAGCATGTCGCGGTCTACACGCCGGAGATGGTCGAGCGCATCTGCGGCACACCGAAGGACCGGTTCCTGAAGGTGGCCGCGATGGTCGCCGAGACGTCGTCTCCGACCAAGGCGATGACCTCGATGTACGCGCTCGGCTGGACCCAGCACTCGAAGGGCTCGCAGAACATCCGCGCCATGGCGATGCTGCAGCTTATTCTCGGCAATATCGGTATACGCGGCGGCGGCATGAACGCACTTCGCGGTCACTCCAACATCCAGGGGCTGACCGACCTCGGGCTGATGTCGAACCTGCTGCCCGGTTATCTGACGCTGCCGACTGAGAAGGAGGTCGATCTGGCAGCCTACATGTCGACCCGAGGCTTCAAGCCGCTCCGGCCGAACCAGATGAGCTATTGGCAGAACTACAGGAAGTTCTTCGTAAGCTTCCAAAAGTCAATGTGGGGCAATGCGGCAACGCCGGAGAACGGCTTCGCCTATGACTACCTGCCGAAGCTCGACCTGCCGGGCTACGATCTGCTGCGGGCTTTCGAGCTGATGCACCAGGGCAAGATGAACGGCTATTTCTGCCAGGGCTTCAACCCGCTACAGGCAGCTCCGAACAAGAAGAAGGTGATCGAGTCCCTCTCGAAGCTCAAATACCTCGTCATCATGGATCCGTTGGACACGGAGACGGGCCGGTTCTGGGAGAACCACGGGCCGTACAACGATGTCGATCCGTCGCAGATTCAGACGGAAGTCTACCAGCTTCCCTCCACCTGCTTCGCCGAGGACGACGGCTCGCTGGTCAATTCGGGGCGCTGGCTGCAGTGGCATTGGGCCGGCGGCACGCCCCCCGGCGAGGCCAAACGCGATACCTGGATTATGGCGCAGCTCTATCTGCGCCTGAAGGAGCTCTACACCAAGGAAGGCGGCGCCTTCGCCGATTCGATCGTTAAGCTCAACTGGCCTTATGCCGATCCCGGCGATCCGAAGGCCGAGGAGCTTGCCCAGGAGATCAATGGTAGGGCGCTCGCCAGGGTAACCGACACGGCCGACCCGACAAAAGTGCTGGCCGAGGCCGGAAAGCTCTTGCCGGGCTTCGCCGCGCTGCGCGACGACGGCTCCACCTCCTGCGGCTGCTGGATCTATTCCGGCTGCTTCAACGAAAACGGCAACAACATGGCCAGGCGGGACACCACCGATCCTGACGAAACCGGCGCCTATTCCAAATGGGCGTTCTCATGGCCCGCCAACCGCCGCATTCTCTACAACAGGGCGTCGGCTGACCTCACCGGAAAGGCTTGGGATCCAAGCCGCAAGGTGATTGAATGGGACGGCACGAAATGGTCGGGCTACGATGTCCCCGACATCTTGCCAATGGCAAAGCCCGATCAAGTAGGCCCGTTCATCATGAATCCGGAAGGCGTCTCGCGCCTCTTTACCCGGGGCATGATGCGCGACGGACCATTCCCGGCGCATTACGAGCCATTCGAGTCGCCCATCGCGAACCCGATAGCTCCCAAAGTCCGCGGCAACCCCGCAGCGCGGGTGTTCGAAGGCGATATGGCCCAGTTCGCCGAATCGGCTTCGCAGGAGTTCCCCTACGCGGCGACCTCCTACCGACTGACCGAGCATTTCCACTTCTGGACCAAGCACGTCATCACCAATGCGGTGATGCAGCCGGAGTTTTTCGTGGAAATTTCGGAACAGCTTGCGGCCGAGAAGGGCATCACCAAAGGCGGCTGGGTGCGCGTCTGGTCGAAGCGCGGTTCCGTTGTGGCGAAGGCCATGGTGACCAAGCGGATCAGGCCGCTCACCTGCGATGGCAAGACCGTCCACATCGTCGGAATACCGCTGCACTGGGGCTTCACGGGAGCGGCGAAGAAAGGCTTTGGCCCGAACATGCTCACCCCCTTTGTCGGCGACGCCAACATCGAGACGCCGGAATACAAGGCGTTCCTTGTCAACATCGAGCCCATCACCGGGCCGGTAGCGTAGGAGGAGTAAGCGATGTTTCCTCCACTTCCAAATCCTTCGACGACGGATACCGCACCGCGTTTTTCCGACAAGGACCTCATCCGCCGCTCTGCCTCGACGGTTCCCGCGCCCGAGCAGCAATTAACGGAAGTCGCCAAGCTCATCGATGTTTCGAAATGCATCGGCTGCAAGGCATGCCAGACGGCCTGCATCGAGTGGAACGACACGCATCCGGAGATCGGCTTCAATGCCGGCGTCTATGAGAATCCTGCCGATCTGACGCCGGACATGTTCACGCTGATGCGCTACAGCGAATGGGACAATCCCGAGACGAACGAACTCGAATGGCTGATCCGCAAGGATGGCTGTATGCACTGCGCTGACCCGGGCTGCCTCAAGGCTTGTCCGGCACCAGGCGCCATAGTGCAGTATTCGAACGGCATCGTCGATTTCGTCCATGAGAACTGCATCGGCTGCGGCTATTGCATCAAGGGTTGCCCGTTCAACATTCCGCGCATCTCCAAAGTCGATCACACGGCCTACAAATGCACGCTCTGCTCCGACCGCGTGGCTGTCGGCCAGGGACCAGCCTGCGCCAAGGCCTGCCCGACCCAGGCGATCGTGTTCGGCACGAAAGACGAGATGAAACAGCACGCCGACGGCCGCATCAAGGACCTGAAATCGCGCGGCTATTCGAATGCCGGCCTCTACGATCCGCCCGGCGTCGGAGGGACGCATGTGATGTATGTGCTGCACCATGCCGACCAGCCGGAGCTCTATTCGGGTCTGCCGAAGGAGCCGAAGATCAGTCCGCTCGTGGAGGCGTGGAAGGGCGTGACCAAATATGCCGGCCTCACCATTCTCGGCGTGGCGGCTGGCGTCGGCCTGGTTCACCATCTGGTCATGGGACCGAACAGGGTCTCCGAGACGGATGAGGAGCATGCCCAAGAGCTGACGGAAGGCAACAACGATGGCCGCGTATGACGTGAAGCCGAACGAGCAGGTACATCCCGGCAAGCCAGTCATCGTGGACCGCTACACGGTGGGCGCACGGATCAACCATTGGATCACGGCGGCCAGCCTGATCCTGCTCGCCTTGTCCGGCCTTGCCATGTTTCACCCGAGCCTGTTCTTCCTGTCGGGGCTGTTTGGCGGCGGCCAGTTCACGCGCTTCATTCACCCATGGATCGGCGTCTTGCTCTTCTTCAGCTTCCTTGGGCTTTTCCTTCGGTTCTGGAAGGCCAATTTGTGGAGGCCCGAGGACGGAACGTGGCTCGCACGTTTCCGTGACGTATTGTCCAATCACGAGGACAACGTCCCCGAAGTCGGCAAGTACAATGCCGGCCAGAAGCTCGTCTTCTGGTCAATGTCGATCCTCATCATCATCCTGATTTCGAGCGGCATCGTCATCTGGCAACAATATTTCGCCGCTTACACCACGATCGGCCAGCAGCGGGTGGCGCTGCTTGTTCATTCGATCGCTGCCGTGGCGATCATCGGCGTCTGGATTATCCATTTCTACTCGGCCATCTGGGTACGCGGCACCATTCCCGCCATGACGCGCGGACGGGTGACCGGCGGCTGGGCTTGGCGGCATCATCGCAAATGGCTGCGTGAACTGATCGCAGGCAAACCGGACGGACGTTCGGGATCGAATCCCGCCGAATGAGCGGGTATTTGTTTTTACGCAATTCGGGACGGAAAACCGTTATACACTTTTCGTGGAATTGCTCTGGAGCAGTATCAAGCCGACCACGTGGCCCGTGAGGTTCGTGAGGTTGAAATGCCAAGGCAACAAGATCCGTCACGCCCTGACCCGACTATAATCGGCGAGGTCTCGGCCCCACCCTTTGCGCGGCTGCCTGATCTGCGGACCTTGTTCATTCGCCGCTCCGAGCGATTGAATGTGTTGGCGGATGACCACCAGCTCGGCCCCTATCTCCGCTTCCTCGCTGCACTGACGGATGCGCAGCACCGCATCCAGGACGGCTTGCCGGATGTCGAATTGCCGACCGCGGAGGCGCGCGAGCGCGCACGAACCTTCGGTATGCCGCCGCTCGATCGCAACCAATTCACGTCGGATGCCGCCCTTGGAATGACGCTCGGCCGCCTGTTCGAAGTGGCAGCCACGATCGAAAAACCCGAGGCGGCCGCAGCCGCCTTGGACAGGCTGGCGAATATCGATGCGTCCGGGGTCGACTCCATGGTGCGCAATGTGCTCACCGATGCGATCCCAATGAACGCGCTTGCCGAGCATGTCTATGTCGCGGCCGCGCTGCAGGTTCACTTCGCCCGCCTCGCGGTATGTCTCGACAGCTCGAAGCTGGTTCCGGTTGCCGACGGCGCCTGTCCGGCCTGCGGTGGGCCGCCCGTATGCTCGATCATCGTCGGTTGGCACGGCGCACACGGGGCGCGGTTCTGCGTCTGCGCGCTGTGTGGAACATTGTGGAACCACGTTCGTATCAAATGTACGCTGTGCGGCTCGACCAAGGGGATAGGCTATCAGGAAATCGAGGGAGGCTCTGGCACGGTCAAGGCCGAGACCTGCGATGCATGCGGCTGCTATGTAAAGATCCTGTACCAGCACGAGGATCCGGCTCTCGATCCGGTCGCCGACGACGTGGCGACGCTCGGCCTCGACCTGCTTGTCCGCGAGGGTGGCCATCGCCGCGGATCGTTCAATCCGTTCCTTGTTGGCTATTGAGGATACGATGACCGCTTCATCCGCAAACCCTTTGCGCAATCTTCCGTCGGTCGACCAAGTGCTGAGGACCCCCCTGGCGGCGGCCGCAATCGAGCGCTTCGGACGGCAGGCCGCGACGGAGGCCATTCGCCGAGCCGTCGCCGATGCACGAATGGCCTCCCGCAATGCCGGAGCCGTCGTGCCGGAGGCAAACGATCTTGCCGGCGACGCGCTCGTGCAGCTCAGGGACGGCGAACGCTCTTCCCTGCGCCCCGTTTTCAACCTGACCGGAACGGTGCTGCATACCAATCTCGGACGAGCCCTCCTCGCGAAAGAGGCGGTCGAGGCTGTTCGGCTGGCGATGCGCGAAGCGGTGGCTCTCGAATTCGATGTCGAGAAAGGCGAGCGCGGCGAACGGGACGATCATCTTCGATCGCTCGTTTGCGAGCTGACCGGAGCCGAGGATGCAACCGTCGTCAACAACAACGCGGCTGCCGTCCTTCTCGTCCTCAACACGCTGGCGCTCGGTCGCGAAGCGATCGTTTCGCGAGGCGAGTTGATCGAGATCGGCGGCTCTTTCCGGATGCCCGAGATCATGAGGCGCGCCGGCGCCAGGCTTGTCGAGGTCGGCACCACCAACCGCACGCATCGCAAAGACTATGTCGCGGCGATCGGCCCGGAGACCGGGCTCATCCTCAAGGTGCACACATCGAACTACCGGGTCGAAGGATTCACGGCCGAGATCCGGGCACCCGAGCTCGCTTCAATCGCCAACGCGCATGGGATACCGCTGGTCCATGATCTCGGTTCGGGCACGCTGGTCGATCTAGCCCGCTACGGCCTTGGGCGCGAGCCGACCGTGCGCGAGGCGGTCGCCGACGGCGCCGATCTCGTCACATTCTCCGGCGACAAGCTGCTTGGCGGTCCGCAGGCGGGTTTCATCGTCGGCCGCAGGGACCTGCTCGCAGCGATCAGCCGCAACCCGATGAAGCGGGCGCTCAGGGTCGACAAGCTTCGTTTGGCCGCGCTCGAGGCGACGTTGAAGCTCTACCGCGACCCCGACCGCCTGGCCGAGCGCCTGCCGACGCTAAGGCTGCTCTCGCGCTCGGTGAGGGAGATTGCAGCGCAGGCAAAGCGCCTTGCTCCCCTGGTTGCTGACGTCGTGGGCGAAGCCTTTGCGGTCGACACGGTGGAGTGCCGGAGCCAAGTCGGATCCGGCACGCTGCCGCTCGAAACTGTGCCAAGCGCCGGGCTTGCTCTCAAGCCGCGCTCAGGGAGCGGCCGGGCGCTCGACGCGCTTGCGGCTGCGCTGCGTGGGCTGGGCGTCCCCGTGATCGGGCGCATCGAAAACCAGGCGCTCGTGCTCGATTTGCGCTGCCTGGAAGACGAGGCGAACTTCATCGCCAATCTAGCCGGCTTAAATCCAGGAGGAACCGATGCACTGGCTTGACCGCCTTGCGCACCGCCCAGCCGAGACGCCTGTGGCCGCACGCATGACCGAGGCCCTCGCAGCCGCGCGGCGAGGCGATCATGCCGTGGCTCTCTCCATATGGGAGCCGCTGGCTCACCGGGGCGTTGCCCGCGCTCAGAACAATATCGGCGCCTGCTTCGCCGAAGGGCTCGGCGTCGAGCGTGATGCGGATATGGCCCTTCGCTGGCTGGCGCTCGCCGCCGAGGCAGGGGATCCTGTCGGGCAAAGGAACCTGGCGTCGCTCTATTTCCGCGGCGAAGGCGTTCAGCAGGACTTTCGCCGGGCGGCCGAGCTCTATCGGGCCGCAGCGGAAACTGGCGACGGACCGGCGCAGGATATGCTGAGCTGGATGCTGCTGGAGGGCGAAGTGATGGCTCCCGATGTCGGCGAGGCGCGACGCTGGGCGCTTGCCGCGGCCGATCAGGGCATCGCATCCGCGATGACCCGGATCGGCATGCTTTATCACAATGCGCTCGGCGTGCCGCGCGATCCGGACGAGGCTGTCCGCTGGTGGCGCCGTGCTGCCATGCGAGGAGACGCCGAAGGGCAGGCAATGCTCGGCGCCGCCTGCCATCTTGGCACGGGCGTGCCGGCTGACGCGGTCGAGGCGCTGGTTTGGCTCCTGCGTGCCGAGGCAGGCGGCAGCGCCCTTGCCCGCCGCTATCTGGCTGCGGTGCGGGCCGAATTGAGCGCGGGCGATGCCGCCGAGGCCGAGCGTCGCGCCGCCGCGCCGTTGCCGGAGACCGCATCATGATCGTCGGCACGGCGGGACATGTCGATCATGGCAAAACTGCGCTGGTGCATGCGCTGACCGGCATAAACACCGATCGTTTGCAGGAGGAAAAGACACGCGGCATGACCATCGATCTCGGCTTCGCCTATTTGCCAGTGCCGGGTGGGGATAGCATCGGTTTCGTCGATGTTCCCGGGCACGAGCGTTTCGTACACACGATGCTCGCCGGCGCCAGCGGCATCGACTTCGTGTTGCTCGTGGTGGCCGCCGATGACGGCGTCATGCCGCAAACCCGGGAGCATCTCGCCATCGTCGATCTGCTCGGTGTCAAGCGCGGCGCCGTCCTGCTTACGAAATGCGATCTGGCCGGTCCCGAGCATCGCACTGCGGTGGCGAGCGATATCCGCTCGGTGCTTGCCGGGACGATGCTTGCCGAGGCCCGCCTGATTCCCGTCTCGGTCGTTACAGGCGAAGGTATCGATGAACTCAGGTATCTCTTGTTCGAGGAGGCGTCGCATCTTGCCCGGCGTGCAGTTTCGGGCCGTTTTCGATTAGCGGTGGACCGCTCGTTCACGCTGCGCGGCGTGGGCACCGTCGTGACGGGCACCGTGCTTTCGGGTTCTCTCGGTATTGGGGACAACGTGGTCGTAAGCCCGTCGGGATTGCTTGCGCGGGTTCGATCGATCCACGCCCAGAACCGGCCGGCTGAACGTGGTCGGGCGGGAGACCGCTGCGCGCTCAATCTGACCGGCGAAAGGGTTTTCAAGGAGGCGATCCGGCGCGGCGACGTGATTGTCGATCCGAAGCTTCACGCGCCGTCGGACCGGATCGATGCAAGCCTTCGCGTTCTGCCGGATGAACGCAAGCCGATCGGCCAATGGTTTCCGGTGCGGCTCCACCATGCCGCGACGGACGTCGGGGCACGCATCGTACTCCTCGGAGACGAACCGATCGGGCCTGGCGGCACGGCCAATGTTCAATTGGTGCTGGACAGTCCGATCGCGGCCGCTGCCGGCGACGTTTACGTGGTGCGCGACACCTCCGCGCAGCGAACCATCGGCGGCGGACATTTTCTCGATCTGCGGGCGCCCAGCCGCAAACGCCGCGCGCCGGAACGGCTGATCCAACTCGATGCCCATGCGCTATTGGCGCCCGAACTGGCCGCCGCCGCACTCCTTGATGCGCCGCCCCACTATTTCGACCTGAAGGCTTTCGCGCGCGACAGGGCGCTTAGTGACTGCGAGACGGAAGGCCTGATCGATCAACTCGGGCTTGTCCGTTTTGCCGTGGGAGAAATGCTTCTCGTGCTGTCGCCGGAGCGCTGGTTGCGATTCAAGCGCGACTTGGCCGCGACCCTGGAGACCTTCCATGCCGACAATCCTGATTTGCCGGGCGTAGGAATGGAGAGACTGCGTATTGGGCTTGATCCACGTCTGCCGGCTCCCGCTTTCACGGCAGTTCTGCGGAGCCTTTCGCACGCTGGAGAAGTTGCCTTGGACGGCGCCTGGGTGCGGCTGCCCGGTCATGAGGCGCACCTGACGGCAAAGGATGAAACTCTCTGGCTGCAAATCCAGCCTCTCATCGGCGGACCCGAACGGTCCCATCCGCCGAGAGTGTGGGATATTGCCGAGGTGCTGGCCGCGCCGGAGACGGAAATCCGGCGGCTTCTGAAGCTTGCCGGCCGCATGGGGAAGGTCCATGAGGTCGCTCATGACCACTTCTTCCAGCGCGAGGCGTTGGCGCAGATCGTGGAGATCGCGCGCGACCTCGCTGCGTCGATGCCCACAGAGCAGTTCACCGCTGCTCAATTTCGCGATCGCGTGGGCAGCGGACGCAAGGTCGCCATCCATATCCTCGAATTTCTCGATCGGCACGGCGTGACGCTGCGGCGGGGAGACTTGCGCCGTCTGAACAGGCGCAGGCTGGACCTGTTCCGCCTGACAGGCGAGGGTGAGCCGCCGATGGCGCAAATTTCTGGAGGAGCATCGTCCCCGGTGGGGCGTCCGGACTTCAAATCCGGGAGGGGCCGCGAGTCGGTCTCTGGTGGGTTCGACTCCCACTCTCTTCCGCCATCCTAGTGAGCCAAGATGAACCCGACGGCTTCCTTTCTGAATGACCTGAAAACGACGGCTGAGACCGCCAGGACAACCGAGGCAAGCTTCAGGCGACAAGCGGCCAATCAGATCGCGGTTCTGGAACAGGAGCGCGCTTTCGCCTTCAGGCGGCTCAACCTCATGCAGGCGATCTCGGACGCCGTGGCCTCAGCCGAAAGTGAGGAGATCGCCGTGGCCAGCGCTTTGGCCGTCCTGCGCTTGCGGCTCGGCTGGAATGCGGACAGCGAGGCGCGCACGGAAGCGATCACGCATTTTGGCCCCGTTGCGCTTGCGTTGTTCCAGGCTGCGAAGCTGCCCGAGGACGAACCCGCCACCAATGTCGGCGAGGCCCTTGCGATTTTTGAGCATTGGTACTCCGAATCCCGGGGATCGCCGTTCTGGCTGCTGTTCGAGCACCAGATCGTGGACACGCCGCTGGTCGACTTTTGACCGACGGACTTTTCGGCATACCCGGATGTGAAAGCAGAGAGCGCAACGTCGCTTTATTACCGACGACACGATGCGGTAACCGGCGCCTCGGTCACCGCCGCAACCAGCTGCTTTGGGCGCGGACGCCGGAAGGCGTTCACTCCCATGACATAGGAGCCATATTCGAGCCTTATGGCGTCGAGATTGACAATTTGACCGACTACCTAGAGATCGCGCGCGCTCTCAAGCCAGGGGATATGTCACAGAACGAAAGGCGCTCGGCGCCAGGAACGGCGCGCAAGAAGACAAGAGCAATCAGCAGGCGGCCCGCGGAGCGCGCGACTCGATGGAAGGGCATGGGTGTCACCCCACCAATGCTGGTGCAGAACTGCGACGAAGCGAAAGGCCCCACCACGTCTGGGCGTTGTTCCGCTCCGAGGCTTCATCACGGCTCTTGATAAGGGCAGGAGCAATCAAGGTGCTCATTCATCAGTTGGGTCCGCATGAGGTAAACCTCGTCCCAACGCGTATTGCCACGGTGCACCGTGACCGCCATTGGTGTCGTTTAGATTGGCCGCCAGTGCAACAGTGCTGCCCGTGGTTAGCGTGAGGGCAATTGCGAGAATTGTGGTTGTCATCTTCTTCATCATTTCCTCCACGTTGCCTGCCCCCTTTCAGTCTCCTCTCCCCAATGGGCCTACGCATGCGCCGAATAAATGAAGGAGCCCGGCCTAAAGCCCCGCTGCCTGCCCCTTGCTCTCAAGCCTACGCAGCGGTTCCGGCCGGTTTTTGCAATGCTAGTCCACCATGTCACGCAGGGTTCTCTTGCGCTTCGGCGGCCGGTACTTCTCGACTAGCCTGACCTTGTCCATATCGACCGTCACAAGCGTTCCAAGGTCGATTGTCACCTTGCCGCCTTCCTCGTCCATGCGCGTGATCTCGCCTCGAAGCTCCAGACCGGCAATTCCGCCAACCATTTTCAGCTTCCCACTTTCGTTCGCGCTGTTTGAAATCGTGATGTCGTCAAATTCACGCCTCTGACCCAAACGGTCATTACCGCTGCATGGCGGCAACGTCGTAGAGGCTGTGGGAAGCGGACTTCCGCCAGACGCATTTGCATCGCCAATGCAACAATCAGATGATCTTCGCCTTGCGGTCGAGCTGATGAAGTGGATTGGGCTGTGAGTGCGTCCCTTTACGAGCCGGTGAACGTCTATAAACCTCAGGGACCCGATATTGGCATCGTTGACGGTCCGTTTGAGTATTTGACGGTAGCAGGAACAAAACTTCCGCTGCCATTCACCACTCGGATGACGGTGGTGCGCCTGTCGAACGGCGATCTGTTCCTTCATTCGCCCATTAAGTTTGCTTCGACGGTGGCCGAAGAGTTACGGGACTTGGGCAGAATTCGCCACCTCGTGTCACCCAACCAGTTTCACTACGCTCATATCGGTGAGTGGTCGAAGGCTTTCCCTGAGGCAACAACATGGGCATCACCTAGGGTCCGGCAAAGAGCACGCGCACGGCACGCGGATGTGACGTTCGCACGAGATTTGGAAGCCGATCCGCCTGAGGAGTGGCGGCGGGACATGGGACCAGACACTGTTTCCCGGTGGCTACTTCAAAGAGTTCATATTCTTCCACCCAGCTTCAAAGACGCTGATTCTTACAGACACGATCATCAATCTCGAATTGGACATGATCGATGAGCCTTGGCGCACGGTGGCCAAGCTGACTCGGATGGCTCACCCGCACGGGCGGACCTTTGGCATGCGGCTGCCAATTCTCCTGCATCGGCGGAAAGCACAGGCAGTAATAAGCAAACTCCAGTCGTGGCAACCGCGGCGGGTGATTCTCAGTCACGGCCGCTGCTTTGATGCGAATGAAGACGAGATTGTCCGTAGAATATTCGGAAAGTCGGCTTGGTGACGCAGTGGCTTTGGGAGGCCAAATGTCCATTTCGGGTCGGCTACGGCCGCTCGCCTTGATCGCTTTAACGACCGCTCCGGGGTAGGTGCTCGTTGCACATATCCTGATCGCCCAGAGTACCTCGTCGTGGCCATCCAGAGCAAAGGCGGAAAGATGTCGGCCTACACACGTTGGCCCGTTGGCAAGGGCTGTAATTGCCCCTTGGCGTGCTCGGAGGTTAGGGCATGTGGAACGATGTCCCCGTCGCAGTGTTAAATGGCGAAAGGAGGAGGCAGTACGGTGGCTGATCTCAAAGAAACGGCATTGATCGCGCGGATGGCGGCGCGGCACGGGCTGTCAAGGGACGCTGTTGAAACCGTGCTGCGTGCCCTGCGCTCGGGCGGCGGTTCCATGGCGCAGTTCAGCCATGCTGAATTCGGCGGCATGTCGCAGTGGTCATCAGGCATGACAATGGTCGGCGACATGTTCAACGATGCGCTAAGGGCGAAGCTGAACGCTGTGGCCACGGATCTAGTAGCTTATCTTCGGGAGAATCCTGAGGTTGCCCATAATAAACCGGCCGAAGTGAGCTATAGATCACAGCAGCAGGTACCGGAAAGTTGGCCGAGAGGACTCGGCACACCCTCATCGACTGGATCGCAGAACCATTTGCGCTATGCGATCTATCCCGACTCGCGGCGACTGGTCATCGAGGATGCCGGCCGGCGCACGATATACGACACCGGCGATCATGTTATTTCGGGGATCGCCCAGGCGCAAAGTACGGATGCGACACTGACATTCCGCAGCCAGAACGGCCTTGTGCGGCTCTCGGAGCTGAAGAAGGTCGATGCTTGAGGTGTGGCCTTGTTAATGCGTCGCGGTGATGCTCGCGCCCCGCGCCATTCACCGCAGCGCGAGGCGTCTAAAGACGTCCTTCTTCGCCTCTCTGCGTTTCCGCCGCCGCTCCGTCTGCGGCCCGTTCGAGCGCAACCATTTTCTTGACCAGGGCGAGCAGATCGCGCTTGGTGCCGTGCGGCAGAGACACGACCTGTTGTGCGAGTTCCATGCTGTCGCGGGCTTCCTCCGGGGTGCGGCCCCATAGATGCGGGGCAGCGCTGAACAGCATTTCCATCGGCATGAAACCGAGGATTTCGCACAGGTGGATCATGCGCGTGACGTGCATTTTTGAGAATGCGCGCTCATAGCGGCCATAAACCTGCATCGAAAGGCCAAGCAAGGGCGCGAGCTCGGCGCGCGTCAGATCCTTCTCCTCGCGCGCCTTGCGGATGAACTGAGCTATTCTTTCATCGATCTCGCCGAGGGTTTTGATGCCTTCAAACCCCGGCCGGCGGAAAACAGGCTTGTCGATCTCGGGATCGATCGTCTCAACCAGTTCCATTTTGTTTTTATAGGCGTCCATATCCTTAGCCACGTCCTCTCCCTTCTTGCTTTTTCCAGTCGCGGACAGGGCGACGACCTCAATCAAACATTCAAAACGGGATTGACCCAAGCACGCCCCGGCACTCTCTTGCACAGCGATTTTCCAGAAGCGGGGAGTGAGAACAACGCTTTCCGCTACTCGCAATAAGCAACCATCAGGGCCGTGCTGTGCTCGCCTTGCATGGCTCTTTCCAACGGAAGCCTGCATTCATAACGCCCTTGAGCTGGCGCGGGACTAGGTGTTTAGTCCCGGCGTTTGGTGGGTGGGATCGAGTCGGAACCGTTCGGGCTCTTTTGCCCAAATTTTGCAGATGAACTCATAGGGTGTGAGACCCTTGAGGGTCTTGAGGCGGCG
>NZ_JAMYSE010000093.1:0-25021 GCF_040321795.1 Mesorhizobium sp. M0244
GGCGACAGGAATGTGCGCTCGCCGCTGAAAACGCGATGCATGTAGCCGCCGAGCGGCTTCACAAGCAAAACGACGATCCCGCAATAGACGAGGATTTGTATCCATCCATTGATAGTCATGGGTATGGCTTTCCGTACCTTGCGCCAGTTGCGGTCAGAAGCGTTCCGGGCGAACGAGGGCGTATGTCAGGTAGGCGAGAAGGAACAAGGTCACACCGCCACCAAGGATATAGTCGACAAGCATGTTGCGATCCTTCCGCCTAAAGCCTGTCACAGGCTTTGATGTAGGCGAAGGACAGGGCGAAAAACAAAACCCCTATCCCGATAACGATGATGTCCATCGTGCATGTCCTTATTTTCGTTTTATTTGCGCTTTACCCCCTCGCCTGCAGCCGGCAGGGTCGGAAATCGGGTAGAAACACTCGCCACCACGATAGCGGCAACCGAAGTTTGTGTTCCCGGCCGAATATGGATCAAAGTGCCATAAAGATTCGAGACGGAGCGGAGAGGAAAGAAATAAGAATCCTATAAAGATTTCGCTATTCTCACCCAGCATCCGTCATGGGACCTCAACGGAACGCTTTGCGCGCCCGTTCAATCGATACCACGCATGGACTTAGCCGGTCGCCGATATGATGCAAGCCACGACGGCTGCGGCCACCAGGATGACGCTGCCGAGCCGCAGCAACATGCCTAATTCGACCGGATAGGGCTGCCATCCGAGCCCTCGCCTCAACCTGGGGCGGCAGGGCGTAGGCTCGCCGGCTCTCCTCCAGGTCGCGAGCGCGATAATACATTCCATGCCGGGGCCCTGCTTGTGCGCGGACAAAGAGGTTGTGCGATGCAATTGGAATTGGTGGAGAAAGTTGGACGCCCGCTTGCGCAAATCGAGCGGCAGGCATCGTATCCGACCTGACGCTCGACGGAATTCATTCGCTATCGACAGCGAGAGAAATAGAGGTCGAAGCACTTGAGGCCTTTGACAGCAACCTGGACGGGTTTGCGCCGGGTCGCCACCAACGATGCGATCCGTCATTCGTTAGGCTACGTCGAGCCGATCTATTCGGCACTTCCCAGCCGGGCGCGCTACGAAAGCGGTTGCCGGTTCCGATTGCCGCAAGGCGTGCTGGGCGCGCAATGCGAGTTTGTTCTTACCATGGGGCAAGGCTTCCCTGCGCGTCAGGAACCGATCACACGCGACTTCCGCTGCGATAGCGATCGGGACTTGCCAGCCGGCTCGGAATCCTTGGAAGACGGACACGCATGTGCATGAGGGCCTACGCAGACACGGGGTCAACTCGCCCTTCAGGCTGCCATTCCACTTCCTCGCTCCGCAAGACGATATTCCGTCGCCAGCGCCGTCGTTGACGTACAGGGTTATGGCATTTTTATTTCTTGCGGCTCCCGCACGAATGGAGCTTTTATGGGTGTTGACCCACGTATGCGTCATGCGGCGGCCCGCAGCAGGCAGGGAGGCTGGTAGGCTCTTACGCCAGCAAGTTGTCGCGTAGGAAGGCATGTAATAGGCTGGGAGTTGAACCAATGGCCGATGTTATATCGAAGCTGCGACGCGACACCACACTGTTGCCGAATGCCGATCCGCTTTTGGGCTCGGCTTCATCGGAGGCTCCAGCTGCAGTGCGCTACCTTGCGTCGTTTGGAATGCCCGCCTTCGCGACGGTCGTGGCTGTCGGTGTCGACAGCCAAGTGACGATCCCGAACATCTCCCTCGTATTTGTGGTGCCGGTGATCATCGCGGCCGTTGGCTTAGGCTTGGGCCTCCTCCCTCTTTTCGGCGATACTTGGTGCTCTCGCCTACAATTTCTTCCTGACCGAGCCTCGCTATACGCTGATCGTCGACGACCCGGCCAACGTCTGGGCGATCGGACTGCTTTTTGTCGTCGGACTTATCGTGAGTGCCGTTGCCTTTACCTCCCGGCGCAGGGCAACTGATGCGGCGCTCCTGAGAAGGCAGGCGACAGTACTGCAAGGCTACAGCCGCGACGTCGTGGCGGCCGACAACACGAAGGCGATCGTCTCAATCACTGCCCAAGCTTTTGCGGCGCTCTTCCAGGTCCCGGTCGTCGTCATTCTCGTTATGGAGGGCAAAGTGGTTTCCGTCGAGAGAGTCGGCGACATAGAGCCCCAGGAGGCAGAAATCGAGGCAGCGCGATCGTCGTTGGCCACGGGACTTTTCTCGCCCGCCGGAGTCCACCCCGCGTTGGCCTCGCGCTTTGACTTCTGGCCTGTTGCAACGGCAGAGGGCCAGTCTGCCGTCATCGGACTAGCATTCGACCCCGATGAACGTCCGTCGGCGCCTACCCCGTTAGTCGACATCGTGCGTCGTTTTTTGGCCCTTGCCCTTGACCGTCAGAATTTCCGCGAAGCCACTATGCTCGGCCGTAAGTTGTAAACCCGAGGGGAGCGAGACACAGCAAACGTCGGCAAACCACACCCGATCCTGTCCTTGGACGCTCTCCTCGGCATAATGAGCGGTTGATGCGCGTGCCGCCTCGACTGCGCCATTCCTCGACATTCCAGCGCTTATCCAAAGCCGCCCTTCGCCTTGCAGCCGGAGTCAAACCGTGCCGACATTCATAGCCAGCGACGAACAAGCAAGAATGTCAGCAGCAAAGCGGCTAACGAGACGACGCTTGCCAATGTGTATCCGATTGCGGCGAGCGGTTGATCGCGCTCCCATAGCGTCACAGCATCAAGAGAGGACGTCGAGAACGTCGTAAAGCCGCCAATGATGCCTGTTGTCAGGAACAACCGGGCGTCCTGTCGCCAGTATCGAACAATGCGAACAGTCCGACGACGAGGCCCGTCAAGGCCGATCCGACGATGTTGATCGCAAGCGTTCCATAGGAAAGTTTGGACCGAGCAACCGCAGTGATAGAAGCCCGATGCCGTGGCGCAGAACGCCGCCGATACCAGAGCCAATGAACACGAGGAAAAACCCCACATAAGCCTGCTGCGCGCGCCAAGGGCGTTCGTCAGTAGGCGTCATCAGTATCAGTGCGGATATAGGGCAGATACCATTCCCGTCGCCAGATATGCCAACAAGCCGCTTCAGGTTCAATAGGGCCGCTTTGAAAATAGGTCGGCATTCCATCCCATATCGGCCAGAGGCAGAGGTCCCCTGAGGGAGGCCTTGCACATATCGGCAATCGCCGAAGATTCTTTGGGGATCAGTTCCTCGACAAGAGACCGATTGACCACCTTAGCACGATACTGCGCACGCTGGCTGCTGCCGACCGGTCAGACGGTGACTTGGGTGCCGATCTCGACCACGCGGCCGGTCGGGATCTGGAAATACTGCGTGGCGTCGGCGGCCGTGCTGGCAAGCCCGATGAACAGCCGATCCTGCCACAGCGGCATGCCGGACTTGGGTGAGGCCTTGATCGAGCGCCGCGACAGGAAGAAGGAGGTCGCCATGATGTCGAATTTCCAGCCTTGCTTGCGGCAGAGGGCCATCGCCTTCGGGATGTTCGGCTGCTCCATATAGCCGAACCTCATCGTCACCCGCATGAAGAGATCGTTGATCGGCGTCATCTTGATCCGCTCGCTGTCGGGAACGGTCGGATCCTGCACCGTCACCACTGACAGGATGACGTTCTGCTCATGCAGCACCTTGTAGTGCTTCAAGCTGTGCATCAGTGCTGTTGGAGCGCTTATCCGATCGCTGGTCAGGAACACGGCGGTGCCGGGCACAAGGTGCGGCGGTTTCGCCACCATCTGCTCGGCGAGGAAATCGAGCGGGATCTCGCTCTTGCGGGACTTCTCGAAGAGGAGGCGGGTTCCGCGCACCCAGGTCATCATAACGACGACAACAATGCCGGCGATAAGGATCGACACCCAGCCGCCCTTCCACACCTTCACGATATTCGCCAGGAAGAAGCCGATATCGACGACTCCGAAAAAGACTGCCAGCCCAAGCGCCGGCAGCAGCGTCCACCTCCAGATTCGCCTCATCACGACATAAAGCAGGATTGTCGTCACAACCATGTTGCCGGTGACCGATATGCCGTAGGCTGATGCGAGGGCACTGGACTCACCGAAGCCGACAACCAGCAGCATCACCGACAACGCGAGCAGCAGATTGACGCGCGGCAGGTAGATCTGCCCGGATTGCATTTCGGATGTATGCCGGATTTCGAATCGCGGAAGCACGTTCAGCTGGACGGCCTGTCGCACCAGTGAGTAAGCGCCGGAAATAACCGCCTGGCTGGCGATCACGGTTGCTGCCGTAGCCAGCGCCACCATCGGCACCAACGCCCAACCGTGGTTCATCTCGAAGAATGGGTGTCCGATCGTCCCGCCTCGGGAAAGAACAAAAGCGCCTTGCCCGAAATAACTGAGCAGCAGGCACGGAAATACGATCACTAGCCAGGCCAGCACAATCGGCCTGCGGCCGAAATGACCGAGATCAGCGTAGAGCGCTTCAGCCCCTGTTACCGCAAGAAACACGGCACCAATGGTCACAAAGGCAGTGCCAGGCGAATGGCTGAAAAAATATGCGATATGGAGCGGGTTTATTGCCGCCAGAACGCTCGGATCGTCCGCGATGTGCATCAGTCCGGAAAGCCCGATCGCGAGAAACCACAGCGCGGTGACCGGTCCGAATACGGATGCAACGCTGCCGGTTCCGAAACGCTGCACCGCAAACAGCGCGGCCAAAATAATCAACGTGATCGGCACGACGTAGGGGTCGAAGGCCGGCGTTACCACTTCAAGACCTTCGACCGCCGAGAGCACCGAGATCGCTGGTGTGATGACGGCGTCGCCGAGGAACAGCGCCGCACCACACATTCCAACCCACAGGATTGCCGACGACAAGCGTTTCGAAAGACCCCGTCGCGCAAGCGCCATCAGCGACAGCGTGCCGCCCTCTCCCCTGTTGTCGGCTCGAAGCACGAAAATGATATATTTGATGGTCACGATAATCGTCAGTGCCCAGACGATCAGCGACAGAATGCCGAGGACCTCTTCCCGCACTGCTTGGCTTCCGCCGGTCGACGCATGCAGCGCCTCGCGAAGCGCGTAGATTGGGCTGGTGCCGATGTCGCCGTAAACAACGCCAAGTGCACCAAGCATCAAGATTTTCAGATTGGGCTGGCCAGGCGAACGTTGGGCTGCAGGCTGCGTGGGATCGGCGTTCCTGCCAGCGTCATCATTGGCCATAGACAATTACTCCATCCCAGAACTGGCGGGCTGCGGTAGTCCTGTTGCAACGCAAAAGCAATGGGTTTCGTTGCTGCAATCGGCCAGCCATGACCAGTTGCCGGCGCGGTACCTACCGCCCCAGCCGTGAGGAACCGGCGTGCTGGGTTTACAAGTGCCGTGGCGATGCGGCCGAGCACGACTCGGTAGCAGTGGTCGACCCGGTCGAAGTTTTGGCCGGCTTCCTCGCCAAATGGGCCCTGCCGGCGAATTATCCCATGGTCGCGGCGAACTATGCCGCAGCGCGTTCTGCCCTCGCTAAAACCATGGCCCTCGGCCGCAAGCCGAAGGAGCCCGAAAAGCCGACGCCCGCGAAGCGTCCCCGCAAGAAGGCCGCAGCCTGATTGTAGCCTGCTGGGTCGGTTCCGGCACGTGGCGGAAATGATGAAGGCGAGGAGCAGCCCGCCTTCCCCTGAAACAGCCCGGCTTCACATGGCTTTCCCGAAAGCTTGCAGCACATCCGCGACTTGCCGGCTGTTCCGGGGCGCGAGAGCGAGAATCAGCCCGCTTTGCTAAGATTGCCAGCAGAGGACTTGCCAGTACGGCGGTCCTGCTCGATCTCATAGTTGATCTTCTGGCCGTCAGTGAGGGTCGAGAGGCCCGCACGTTCGACAGCGGAAATGTGGACGAAAACATCCTGACCGCCATTGTCGGGCTGGATGAATCCAAATCCCTTGGTGGCGTTGAACCACTTCACGGTTCCAGTGGCCATATGCATACTCCCTTAGCAATCGCAGCGTGGCCCGGCTGTGAAGCCAGACCAGTTCCCATCGAAACTTCGCGATAGACGCAGCAAACGCGAGAAATCGCAAGTTGCTATTTCGGAATCTAGGCTCATCGCCCTGGGCGGCGTCGATACGTGAACCGCATCCCTACCCTTTCGCCCGGACGTGCTTCGACCAAAAGTAACGTCGGCGCCCGCAACCAGCGCGTCGCCGTCGGCTGGCCACAGGTCAGCGGGACTACGGATCGGCGCGACCTCCTGGTGGCCGGCAGTTGAGAGAAGCGTACCGGGCGCATATCACCCGCAGTCGTAGTAGACACCCTTAGTTGCGCGGTACGCAATTCCACACTGCCTTTTTATGCGACCTTCGAAGCACAGATCATGAACATGGGATGACGGGGTGTTGGGTTCGAATTCGCCCCCAGGGGTCAGCTTCGCGCCTCGTTTCGGCCGTTTAGGGTGACAATTCAGATGCTCCAAAGCGGACGTCTGTTGATCGCTGCGAACTCCCCCGTCTTCAGTGAAATCCGCCTGCATCAGATTTTTGCATCTCGGCAGCGTACTAGTTTGTGTACTTTTTCGCCCGATGCAAAAGTCGTGAGTTTTGCATCACTAGACTGTCAATAGCACCGACTAAGCAATATAGCACTTGACGAGTTGAGCTCCCCGGCGGGAGCTTGTTCGAGAAAGACATCGGGGGACGTTCACATGGCTAGATGCACAGCGCCAAGAGAGGGCCACCGCTCAGCGAGCGCTGCCGCGAACTGCCCTGCGTGCCGTCACCGCTACGGCCGCTCCAGCGGCTATAGCAGCGGGTCGTACTCGTCCCCGTCCCCGTCCTACTATTCCTCGTCGGGGAGCAGCGGGGGCGGCCGGAGCAGCGTCGGTGGGTCCGGCAGCAGCGCAAAGCCGCGCTGGTCGCGAGCAAGTTCGTCTGTGGTGTACACGCCTGCCGAGGTGCGGACGCTCACGCCGGTCCGCGAAAACGTCGAGAAGCGAGCGTCCGTGCCCGACCTTCGGGACGTCTTTCTTTGCCACGCGTGGGACGACCGGAAAGGGGCCGCCAAGGAGCTGCATGATCTGCTCGAGTCGCGCGGTGTCTCGGTCTGGTTCAGCGAGAAGGACGTCCTCCTCGGCTCGGGGTTGCTCCGCGAAATCGACAAGGGACTGGTGAAGTCGCGAGTAGGCATCGTGCTGGTGACCCCTGCGCTGCTGCGCCGCCTCGCAGGAGAGGGCATCGCCGACAAAGAGCTTTCTGCACTGCTAGCGCGTGACCTGCTCGTTCCCATCGTGCACGACACGACGTATGAAGCTCTCCGCGAAGTCAGCCCCCTGCTCGGTTCGCGAAGCGGCCTGAACACTGCAGAAGATACGATGGCAAATGTCGCGGCCAAGCTCGCCGAGCTGGTCGCCCTCTAGCTTTATTGCCGGGGTGGCTGGCCCGACGTCGCACAAGCGGTCGGCCGGGCTTGGTAGTTCAAGCCAATCTGTCGAGTTCCCCGTAAAGCGCTTGAGAATGGCGGTAAATCTTCTCGAACACCGGCTGCATGCGCGAGTAGGTTTCCCCCCAGGCAGGGTCCGGCCGCACCTCCGGTGAATAACGTACGAAGGCGGCGGCCCCCTGCCGGAGATCGGAGAAGCGTCCTTCCGCCGTCGCTGCGAGGATCGCGGACCCGACCACGCCGCATTCAGGTTCGGTCGGCACGACGATCGAAATGCCATAGGCGCTGGCCTTGATCTTAAGCCAGAGTTCCGACTTTGCCCCGCCGCCCGACGCGATGACGCGCTCGAGCCTGCAACCGCTGTTTTGCTCCATGATGCGGATGTGGCGCGCTACCCCAAAGGCCACGCCTTCCAGAACGGCGCGATGGAGATGGGCGAGACCGTGTCCGGCGGTGATGCCGAAGAACTGGGCGCGGGCGTTGCGGTGGTCGCCGAAGCGCTCGCCGGTTAGATAGGGCAGGAAGAAAAGCCGGTCCGCCCCCGCCGGTGCTTGCGCCGCCTTGCCTGCGATCTCGTCATAACCAAGCGATTTCTCGTGAAAGGCGCGGCGCGCCCAGCGCATGGCATCGCCGCCGGTTTCCAAAAGCATGAACGCGCCCCAGCCGCCTTCCGGCGTGCCGACATTGGAGATTTCGGGATCGAGCAGCGGCTTGTCGGTAATCATGGTGACGATGGCCGACGTGCCCGTAACGTCCGAGCCGAGGCCCGGACGGCATACGCCCGAGCCCAGGAGCGCGACGGGATAGTCGCCGCCGCCGACCAGGACCGGCGTGCCTTTTCGCAGTCCGGTCTCGCGTGCGGCGGCCGCAGTCACAAGTCCGACAATCTCGACCGGCTCGCGGATTGGGGCCAGTTTCGCGATGTCGAGGCCGAGACGATCGCACATCGCGGGCGACCACGCGCCGGTTCTCGGGTCCATGAGGAAGCTGCAGGCGGCTTCCGTCCGGTCCATTGTCGCTTCGCCGGTCATCCGAAAATTGACGTAGTCCTTCGGCATGACGACGGTTGCCGCGCGGCCGTAGGCGTCCGGGTCGTTGTCGCGGAGCCATTGCAACTTGAAGCCCGGCCAGGCGGGTGTCGCCGGATTGGCGCTGTCGGCCAGGTAGTCGGCAGGCGCATATCGGGCCTCGAAAGCCGCCACGAGCGCGGCCGTTCGCTTGTCGTTCCAGAGCGGGACGGTATCGCGCGTGAGTTCGCCATTTCCGTCGAGCAAGACTGTGCCGTGCATGTGCCCGCACGCGGCGATGCTGCTGATACGGCCGGCGGCGCCGTCTACCGTGTCGAGCACCGCGCGCACAGATTGGACGACGCTCGCCCACCAGTCCCGGGGGCGCTGCTCGGACCAGCCATACGCCGGCACGATCTGGTCGTGTTCCACGGCGCGGATGGAGATTACCTCGCCGTCTCTCCCCACCAGGGCCGCCCGCACGCTGCCGGTGCCCACGTCGATGGCCAGGATGAGATCGCTTTTCATGTTCGACCCTTTATTGCCCGGTCGAATCGCCGGGTTTGCGCAGCCGCTCGACATGCGCGTGCGGTTCCATCGTCAGCCATCTAGGGGTAACGAGGATGCGTTCGCGCATTCTTCAGGCCTTTGCCGCCGCCAAGGCGATGTCGGAAAGGCGATCGAATTCCGCGCCTGCGGTCGGAATGTCGATGTGAAATACTTCGGCGATGACCTGCGTCCAGCCATGGATGAAATAAGTCCAGCCATCTTGGATCTGGAGGTTCCGCAACGTCTGCTGGCTGCGCGCCTGGTCAAGAAAGAGCAGATCGCCACGGTAATTGAGGTCCCAGGCAATGCTCTGCTCGGGAAACCGGACGGCATCGGACAGTGGCGAGCCGGGTGCGTCCTTGCCAAGGCCCGTGGCGTTGATGATGAGCGAAGCGGGCGGCAGGCTGGAAACGACTGCGTCGTTAGCTTCGGGTTCGGGAGCCAGCACATAGTCGATCGGCACGGCGGAATCGATCTGGCGATGGACGCGCGCGATCTCGTCGAGGCGGTGCTGGCTTCGATTGGAAACGATGATGCGGGCCGGGACGTCCGCCCCGCGCACCCGCCGCATGAGATGCCATGTGATGGCGATCGTTGAACCCCCGGCCCCCATCGAAAAGAGCGCACCGCCGGTTCGCGCGAAAAAGTCCGTGGACAGGAAATTGTCGAGCGCGAGCCCGGAAGAGATCGGATCCTTGGCGTGGCACACGAGTTGCGTGCCGCGTTTGGAAATACAACTCGTTTCGCCCATCAGCCGCGCATGCGGGTCGACGATGTCGAACCTGTCGCGGCAGGCTTCGTAAAGATCGATCTTGTGCGTGGTCACGAGTGCGCCGCGCGACTGTGGATCGTCGCGGATAAACTCGACTGCCGCGAGATAGGCGGCCGGATCGGCATGAAGCGGAAAGTCGATGCCGGAAATCGCGGCGTCGAGCTTAAGGTGCTTCGCCCAAGCCGGGAAGACTTTCATGATAGAACTCTTGGCCGTCGTGACCCCGATGAAATAGAGAGTTGGTCGCGTGGCCTCGCGGTAGGTCACAGCCGAGTTTTCCGCGCTTGCGCCGCACCGGCGGGAAAGAATTTGACCACCTTCACGCCGAGCCGAGCCGCAGCCCTTTGGTCCGACGGCGTCATCACGCCTGGATAAAACGGAAACCCGACCCGATCGGCACTTGCGACGATCTCGGGATCGGATCCTGACGCAAGGCCGAACCGTGCACCGGCCGCGATCGATTTTTCGAGCGAGACAGCGTCGAGAATCGTGCCCGCGCCGACGCAGAGTTCCGGCCGGGCGTCCCGCGGGGTGCCGCGCACCTGGGCCGCCGCGGCGGTGCGCAAGGTGATCTCAGCGACCGGAAGGTCCCCTTCAAGAAGCGTATCGGCCAGAGCCACGGCATCCTCGACACGGTCGATGGCAATCACGAGCACGACGCCGAGCCCGGCGATGATATCGATCGGATTTTGCATGGGGCTGCCTCCCTGCCGGTCAGTCGGTGCGTTCAAAAAGTTTTGCGATCTCGCTGGGCGCGCGCGCGACGTAGTCTGGATTCTCGACCAGGGTCCAACCTTCGGCCCCATCCGAGACAACGCGGTGACGCATCCCGCGCGAGCGCTCGATGATGCCGTAGTCCTGGCCGGAATCCGCCGGATAGCTGAACATCATCAGAAGATCGTCCGTACCTGTATTGACCGACCGGTGAATCCAGAAGGGCGGCACGTAGCAGATGGTCTGCGGCCCTATCTCGACGATGCGCGTTTCGCCGTCCGGCGACTCCAACTGCATGACGCCAAATCCTTTCTGGCCATAATAGACTTCGGGCCGATTGGCCTTTGCATGGACATGTCCACGCGTCAGGAAGAATTCTCGGGCGACTTTCCCCGGGCTCATTCGCGTGACGCCGAGGATCAGGTCTCCGGGATCGGCGGAGGGGCGGAAATCGCAAACGTCGTAAACGACCGGGTCGCCCGTTGTTTGGATCAGAGCCGTCAGAGCGGCGTCATCCGCATAGATCCCACGAAGGTCGCTCAAACGCTTTGCGTAGCGTCCCGTACTACCAGTCATTGTTCCCGCCAGCATCGAGATGCTGCAGGTTGCCGGCTCAGCCAAATTCATCGACGCCTCATTTTTGCACTTCCGCTACATAATATGAAGATTGTCGTCAAATAATCTCGACGAAGAAATCGGTGTCGCCGTTCGGTTTGGTTTAAAAATGACCGCCCGCCGTCAGGCTGGCTTCACGTTCGGCGCGTTGCCTGTTTGCTTTGAACTCTGAGGGCGCAGTTCCGATCATTGACAGAACTAGAACGACCCTGAAATAAAACACCAGAACAATCTCGTGCCGGATATGGAGTGCCTCGTGTTGTTGCAAATCGCGTTTGACAAGGCCGAGCACCTGGCCTTTCTTGCGCGGATGCAGGGTATCGCCGACATCATCGAGATCGGCACGCCATTGCTGAAGCGGTTCGGCGTCGGCGCGATCGCTACCGCGCGCGAACTGTGTCCCGATACGTTGGTGCTGGCAGACACCAAGACGGTGGATGGCGGGCAGCTCGAGGCGGACATGGTGTTTGGCGCGGGTGCCGCTATGATGACCGTTTTGTCCTGCGCCTCGAAAGCGACCCATGATACTGTAGGCCAGCGCGCCGAGGCGTTCGGCGCCAGCGTGATCGTCGACACGATCACTGAATCGGGCAAACCCGAGCTTCTGCCGCCGGATGCGGAATTTCCATCGAACTTCGCCTATGTCGCCGTTCATTCGCCGACCGACGCGCGCCTGGCGGGCAATACCTCGACCTCGCACATCGATGCGGTCGGCGCGATGCACGCCCGAGGCTTCCGGGTTTCACTTGCCGGCGGGATAGGCCCCGCCACCCTGGAAGCCGCGATCGCCGCAGGACCGGAAATTCTAGTTATCGGCAGCGCCATCACCGAATCCGCAAATCCCCAGGAGATTGCCCGATGGATCCGCGACAGACTGCCTGGGCCCGGCCTTGGCTGGCCGTGGGACAGGAAATAGCCGGCGTTCTCGATCGCATCGATGCCGACGCCTTCGCGCGCCTCGTGGCAGCCTTCGACGATCCCGGCCGGCGCTGGTTCTTTTCCGGCCAGGGCCGCTCCGGCCTGTCGGCGCAGATGGCGGCCATGCGCTTCATGCACCTGGGATACACCGTCCATTGCGTCGGCGAAGTCTCCGCACCCTCGATCCGCAAGGGGAACGCCCTGCTGATTATCTCGGGCTCGGGCGAGACGCCGACCAGCGTCAACTTCGCGCGCCTAGCGAAATCGGAAGGCGCCGACGTGGTGACGCTTACGTGCAAGCCCGGAGGCACGCTGGCGAGCATCGCGGACCTGGTGCTTTCCGTGCCGATCGAGGCCACCGCGCAGTTCGGCGGCAGCCTGTTCGAGCAGTCCTGCTTAATCCTGCTCGACAGCGTCGTCCTGGCGCTGGCCGCCCGCCTGCCTGGAGCCCACGAAACCATGCTGTACCGACACACCAACCTGCAATAGGCTCGTGATGTTGCCCGTCCTCTCCATCGGCGACTGTCTTGTCGACACCGTCGAAATCCGGCCGGGCAGCTCGGAGCGGCATCCGGGCGGAGCCGGCCTCAACCTTGCGGTCGGACTTTCACGCTTGGGTCCTAGCTCCGGCCTCGTTGCTCGCGTCGGCGCCGATCCTGACGGGTTCCGGCTGCGTCGCTACCTGCGCGACGAGGGCGTGCGCCTGTTCGAGACGCGGACCGTCGATCCGACCGGTGTCGTGATGTCCAGCCGGCTGAACGGCGAGCCGGCGTATAGCTTCGCGCCCATCATGTTGCGACGCAGGATCGCGTTTACGGACCCGACGATCACCGCGATGGCCGACGCCGAAGCGGTCGCCGTGAATTCGTTTCCCTTCGACAATCCAGGGCAGGTAGCGGCGCTCCTGGAGGCGCTGCAACGGGCGAGCGGCCTAATCGTCGTCGATCCCAACCCCCGGCGCAGGTTGATCGCCGACATGGCGGCCTTCCGGGACGGAGCCGAACAGGCCTTCGCCCGCTCGTCGATCGCTAAGATCAGCGACGAGGATGCCGACCTTCTCTATGGCGAAACCGACGTCGAGGTCGTCGCGCGCCTGCTCTCCCTGGGCATACAGACCGTCCTGTTCACCCATGGCAGCGATGGCGCCGCGATCCACACGCGCGACGGGCTGGAGGTGCGCGTTCCCATCGCCGAGCGGCCGGACCCGATCGTCGACACCATGGGTGCCGGCGACGCCACGCTGGCGACGGCGATCGCCTTCATCCTCCGTCATGGTCTGCCGCGTTCGCAGACCGGCTGGCGTGCCTGCCTCGAGGAGGCGATGCGCGTTGCGGCCGCCACCTGCCGCCGTGCCGGCGGCGGGCTCGTATCGCTGCCGCTCGCCTGAAGCCCGGGCTATGGCCTTCTCGAAGATCGATAGGGGCGACGGGCACGCGATCTGCGAATCCGGACCCGTGCCTGGCGCCTGCCGCGAAAGCTCTGGACATGCGGACGGATGCCGATATTCTACATTCAAACGCGGGACCGTGCGCATCAACGCAGCGATCCGGCAGAGGTATCGGCACCCTGGCTCACAGGAGAAGCCCGGTCGAAACGGGAGGAAGTTGGATGAAAATTAGATCGTTGCTGGCCGGAGTTTCGGCCATTTGCGCGCTGGCGGGCGCGCCTGCCCAGGCGCAAGACAAGCCGTTCGCGGGGGTGACCGTGAACGTCATCACACAGACAGGCGCCATTCAGGAGCCGCTGCAGCGGCGCGCCCCCGATTTCGAGGCGCTCAGCGGTGCCAAGATCAACATCATCGCGGTGCCCTTCTCCGATCTGTACCAGAAGATCCTGACCGACTGGGCGAGTGGTACCAACTCGGTCGACGCCGCGGTGTTCGCCCCGCAATGGATGGTCGACTACATCGCCGGCGGCTATCTCGACGACCTCACCCCGCGCGTCGATGCCGACAAGGACATCCAGCAGGACGATGTCGGCGCGTTCTTCCGGGACTTCTCCGAGAAGTACAACGGCAAGACCTACATGATCACGCTCGATGGCGACTTCCACATGATGTATTACCGTAAGGACATCTTAGACGCCGCTGGCCAAAAGGTGCCAACGACCTGGGACGAGTATCTTGAGGTCGCCAAGGCCACCCACGGCAAGGACATGAACGGCGACGGCACGCCTGATTTCGGCTCCTGCATCGCCAAGAAGCGCAATGCGCAGAGCTACTGGTTTGTCACCGACGTGGTCGGCTCGATGACGCAGTCCAAGGGAACCAATCAGGGCACGTTCTTCAACACCAAGGACATGACGCCGCTGGTCAACAACGACGCATTCCGCAAGGCGCTCGACTTCCTGTCGGAATCGACGAAATACGGTCCGCCCGATGAACTCAACCTTGACGTGAGCGACACCCGCCCGCTGTTCGCCTCGGGCCGCTGCGCGTTGAATCTCGATTGGGGCGACGTCGGCACGATATCCATTGACCCCGCCCAATCCAAGGTGATGGGCAAGTGGGGCGCCGCTGTAATGCCGGGCGCGAAGGAGGTCCTGAACTGGGACACCGGCAAGCTCGAGGCCTGCTCCGCCGAGATCTGCCCGCATGCGGTCGACGGCGTGAACCACGCTCCCTTCGCCGCGTTCGGCGGCTGGGGCGGCGGCATCAACGCGGCGGCCGATCCGAAGGTGAAGGACGCCGCCTACGCCTTCTTCTCCTACATGACGCAGCCGGCCCAGTCCAACGCCGACGTCACGGTGGGCGGCACCGGCTTTAATCCCTATCGCGCCTCCCAGCTCAGCTACAGCGACCTGTGGAAGAAGGCGAACATGAGCGAAGAGGAAGCCAAAGTGTACCTGGGCGCCATCAACGCCAGCATGAGCAGCCCTAACATGATCCTCGATCTGCGCATCCCGCAGAATCAGAAGTACCAGCAGGTCGTGCTCGACGAGGCGGTTTCGCGCTTCCTCGCCGGCGAGATCGACAAGGAAGCGACCGTCAAGGCCGTCGAGGACGGATGGAACGAACTGAACGACGAGATTGGCAAGGACGAGCAGCTCCAGTTCTACAACGCGACCATCGGCGCCAAGTAGGCGGCTGGGCGATCAACTTGGCGCGTCTCCGGATGCGCCAAGTCCCTTGCATTCCACACCAGTGCCCCTCGCGATGACAGCGCCCGTCGACACGACGATGGAAGCCGCCCATGGCCAGGGCTGGGCCGAGCGGCTTGATCGCCGGTCCGGCGGCATCATGGTGCTTCCGGCGGTCATCGTGCTGCTCTGCTTCGCCATCTTCCCCCTCATCATTTCCGCCTACCTGGCGCTTTCGCGGTTCGCGCTCGCGCCGGGCGGGTTCACGCTCAAATTCATCGGTCTCACGAACTTTCGGAAAGTGCTGGTCGGCTCGCAGCAATACCATCTGCTCGGCCAGTTCGGTGCCTTCGGTCTGGTGCAGTGGCTAAGCGTCGGACTGGTCGCCGCGGGGCTGCTCGTCCTGCTCGGCCGTTACTTTACGCGCGGCGGGCCGACGGTGCTGGGTACGGTCGGGCGCGTTCTGGCGGCTGCCGTAGCCATGGGGCTGACCATGCTCGCCGTCGCGACCGTCGCGCCCGGCGGCGTGCCTGGAACCGTTGTCAATACGCTTCTCTACGTAGTCGTCGGCGTGTTCGTGCAGTTCGCGCTGGGGCTGGGGCTTGCGCTGCTCTGCGGCCAGCCGATCCGCGGCCGAAATTTCTTCCGCGTGGTGTTCTTCATCCCGCTGATGGTCACCCCGGTGGGCATCGCCTACACCTTCCGGATGCTTGCCGACATGCAGAAAGGCCCCTTCGCCCCGCTCGTGCGCGCCTTCGGCGTCGGCGAATGGTCCTGGGCCACCGAGGCCTGGTCGGCGCGGCTGATGGTCCTGATCGGCGACACCTGGCAGTGGACGCCGTTCATGTTCATCGTGCTGCTGGCCGCGGTCGAGAATCAGCCGCGCGACCAGGTGGAGGCGGCACAGCTGGATGGGGCGAGCGGTTTTCAGATCTTCCGCGACATCACCTGGCCGGCTATCGCGCCGGTGGCGGCGACCGTCGTTTTGATCCGGCTCATCGAGGCCTTCAAGATCATCGATCTTCCGAACGTCCTCACCGGCGGCGGGCCGGGCCTGGCGACGGAATCGATGACGCTGCACTCCTTCATTTCGTGGCGCACCCAGGATCTCGGCAGCTCAGCGGCGGTCGGCTACATGCTGCTCTTCATCTCGACCATCGTGTGCGTCTCGTTCTTCAATTTCGTGGTCCGGCCGGCGCGGAGGTTCGAGGCATGAACGTCGAGCCACGCTCGCTGGCCCGCAGGTTGTTCGAGCCTGCGTCCATCGACAGCCAGGCCCCGGTAGCCAGGGTCGTGACCTACGCGCTCCTGTTCCTATGGACGCTGATCGTGCTTGTGCCGCTCTATTGGGTGTTGATCACCTCCTTCAAGGGACCAGGCGACGTCGACAATGGACCGTTCTATCTGCCATTCGTCGATTTCGCCCCTTCGCTCAACGCCTGGAACTTCATGCTCGTGGAAAACCCCACGCTGGGGCCATATCTGAATTCGGTGGTCGTCGCGGTCTCGAGTACACTGCTCGCCGTCCTGATCGGTTCCCTGGCGGCCTATGCCCTCGTGCGCATCCGCTTCCAAGTCAAGCTCGCCGCCATCGCGGTCTTCCTGATCCTGCTCGCGGCGGTGATCGCGGCGGTCGCGACGTTCGGCGTGAAATGGCAGGTCGCCGTCAGCGTGGCGGTGGCCCTGTTCGGCATCGCCCTGTTCACGCTCGTGGGCCGCACCAAGGCGGCTGTCGGCAATACCGACATCGAGTTCTGGATCATCTCGAACCGCATCATGCCGCCAATCGTTGCCGTCTTGCCGATCTATGTGATGTTTCAGCAGTTGCGCCTGCTCGACACGCAAGTGGCGCTGATCGCCACCTACACGGCGGTAAACCTGCCCATCGTCGTGTGGCTCACGCGCGACTTCTTCGCGGGCATCCCGCTCGACCTGGAGGAAAGCGCCGAGATCGACGGCGCCTCCAAGTTCCGGGTCTTCTTCACCATCGCGCTGCCCCTGGTGCGTTCCGGACTGGTGGCCACCTTTCTGCTGGTGCTGATCCTCGCCTGGAACGAGTACCTGGTTGCCCTGTTTCTCTCCAATGTGGAGGCACAGACGATGCCGGTGCTGGTATCGGCGCAGAACACCACGCGCGGACCGCAATGGTGGAACATGTCGGTCCTGATCGTCGTGATGATCGCGCCCGTCGTCGTTATTTCCACTCTTCTGCAGAAGCATATTGCGCGCGGGCTTCTTGCCGGTGCCGTGAAGGGCTAAGGCGATGCAAGTTACCCTCTCCGAGATCCACAAGTCGTTCGGCGCGGTGAAGGTCGTCAAAGGAATCGATTTGCAGATTCGCGACGGCGAATTTCTCGTGCTGCTCGGGCCTTCGGGCTGCGGCAAGACAACAGCGCTGCGCATGGTCGCCGGGCTGGAATCGGTGAGTTCAGGCCGCATCCTCATCGGCGAGCGCGACGTCACCCACGTTCTACCCAAGTATCGCGATGTGGCGATGGTGTTCCAGTCCTATGCGCTCTATCCTCACATGACGGTCGCCGAAAACATCGCCTACCCGCTGAAGCTTAGGGGCGTTTCGCGCGCCGACCGCGCCGTCGCGGTTCGCGCCGCTGCCGTCAAGGTGCATCTGGAAGAGTTCCTTGACCGCTATCCGCGGCAGCTTTCCGGCGGCCAGCGGCAGCGCATCGCGCTCGCCCGCGCCATGGTGCGGCGGCCGAGCGTCTTCCTGATGGACGAGCCCCTGTCCAACCTCGACGCAAAGCTGCGCGGTCACATGCGCTCGGAGCTGAAGCGCCTCCAGGCCGAGCTGGGCGTGACGACGATCTACGTGACGCACGACCAGGTCGAGGCCATGACATTGGCCCACCGCGTCGCCATCGTGAACCGCGGCGTCGTCCAGCAGATCGCCGAACCACGCCTGATCTACGACGATCCGGCAAACCTGTTCGTCGCCGGATTCATCGGTTCGCCGCCCATGAATTTCCTGCAGGGAGAGTTGGTCGAGGGCCGGTTCGTCTCTGCGGACGGACAGTTCGCCACCGGCAGCGCCGAAAGCAGGAAAGGCGTCACGGCCGGCCTGCGGGCCGAGGATTGCCGGGTGACAGGCCCCTCGGAAGGCAAGATTGCCGCAAGGGTCTATGCCCTGGAGCTTATGGGCGACCATACGCTGATCACCTGCCAGTTGGGCGAGGTGATCATGACGGTCAAGGCCGACAAGTCGGCGCACTACGAGATGGACGAGCCGATCGGCGTGACCTTCGCAGACCCGGCCGTGTTCCTGTTCGATACCGAAACCGGTGTGCGCATCCGTAGCCGCACCGCTGTGGCGGCGACTGCATAAAGCTCTCGCGATCGCCAGGTGATTGGTTCTGAGCTTGTGGTGATCACCGGCGCGCGCACGTGCTGCTCCAGCGTGAGGGCTTCGCGGCCGCTGCTGGGCGGAGTGCCTCAACGCCCGTGCTTCATTTCCTCTACAACACGACCGTGAGAATGGTTGTCTGCGCCCCTTTTCACTGGAGAACGTTGGATCCCGGTTCCTCTCCCTCCGCCAAATCTCAATGACTTAGCTCATGGCGGAAGTCGGACGGCCCTTCGGGGTAACGCCGGGGTGAGCGCGGATGCTGTGCAATTCATGTTGTCGAAATACGTGAACGTCGCAGCGGAGACCTGCCGCTCCCTGCGTTCAAAACACGTTTCGCCGCACACGCTCCGGCACAGCGCCGCCATGGAACTGCTGTTGGCTGGTGTCGACCTAGCGGTGATTGCGCTTTGGCTTGGCCATGAGTCAATTCAAACGACACAGACCTACCTCCATGCTCATCTCGCGCTGAAGGAGGCCGCATTAGCGAAGGTGACAGCTATGGAGGGGCAAAAAGGCATTCGCTTCAAGCCGGGCGACAAGCTGCTGGCATTCTTGAATGCGCTTTGATTTCTCAATGTTGGTGCTGGGCAGCGACTTGCCCGGCACCAATACTCCCTGCTCGGATCCTCATGACAGAGTTTCCAGCTAGCTGCCAAGGGTTAAGCTTGGCCGTCAGCTCACGACCCTTCTCTGCCCTTCGTTCGGAGCACTTCTACGGCAAGCTCTGACCCGTTCCAGTCGCTCTCGCCATACATGCTGAACGACTGCTGTACGCCGCCAATCGGTCGCTGAGATCATCGCTGTGTGCGCCAAAAGCTGCCGTCGCCCTCATATACCAGGCCACTTGCTGGCCTGATTTCGGCGATCGGACGGACCTGCCGCCCTTCCTCGAAGTATTCAAAGTCCGTCTGTTGGCCGCTACAGCCGCGCTTGGACGCAATGGGCAAGCATCGCCATATCTTCCGATCCGACGTCACTGACCACGGATGAATTCCAGTGGCATTGGCTTGGGCGGGGTCGAGCCGGGCGTAACGCAGGTTTCGCCGTTGCCTTTGTCGATCCTCAGAAGGCCGTCCACCAAGGTGTAGTAGCAGCTCCAGCGCACACCACCATCAAGCGAGGAGAGCTTAATCTCGCCCTGGCTGCCCAATTCCCAATAGAGGCGCAACGTCGCGAAATAGCGGTAGCCGAAGACGCCGTCATCGTGAAAGGTGATGATCCGACCGGAGCGGTCGGTGGGTGTCCAGATGCCGAGCAGGCTCGCCCGCTCCTCAGCCGTCGCCGACGTGCCACAGCCGCCAAGCGCCGCCGCCAGCGACAGCGACACCAACCACCTGATTGATGCCATAGGTCTCTCCAAGCCCTTCGTTTGCATCATGTCGCATGCCGCCGCGCCTGCATCGAGCGGAAGCACGGCCGCTTCGCACTTGGTTGGCCGGGAATTAGCTGAAAGCGCCCCTTTGGCCAATCTCTACGGCACCCGCCGAGGCTCGTGGACGAATGCGCTCAGTCCAAGCCATTGCTGCATTGATTGCGCGAGCGCCGGGTCGCCTTCGATCTGCAACTGGCCGTTGGCGGCTTCCTGCTTGATCGTCGTCAGCCCCATCCAGATTGCCGTCATGGAGCGCAGCGAACTCGTTACGAGAAGATCAAGTTCGTGGCCGGGATCGAAATTGCAGAGGTCAACCGTGCCTCCTTTGGTCACGAGCCACCAGTTTTTTTGGGAGGGTGGAAGCTCGGAATACAGAAACTGTATCATACACCTCCGCTCGGGCAGCAGCTTCACGTTGAGGCTACGACGCATATCCCACATGAGTAGGGACGGGTCGAGGTTCTTCAGCGAAAGCCGGGACTCCATCCAGCGCTGCGCCCATTTGCCGAGCCCCATGATCAAGGGCCGTAGTTCCTCCCCGGCCTCGGACAGCCGATATTCGACGGAGCCGTTGGCCCTCGGCCAGGTGACTACGACGCCGGTGGCCTGCAGTTCCTTGAGGCGCTTGGAGAGCAGGGCGGGGGACATCTTGGGCAGCCCGCGCCGCAAGTCGCTGAAGCGGGTGCTGCCGCAAAGAAGCTCGCGCACCACCAGCGTGGTCCAGCGACTGCACAGGATTTCTGATGCCATCGATACGGGACAGAACTGGCCGTAACTTCCGCGCTCTTCCATGGGCACCCCGCAACTCGGCCGTTCGAGAAGTTACCGCACATCGAGGCTTTCGGAAATAGCGGGCAGTACAGATGCTGAACTAGAACGTCCGGCCATTACCGACGATCCTTCAGCCTCCTATAGATGGAGGATCTCATGTCACTGCACGCAACACTAAGCACCTCGGCAGGTTCACCTACGGTCGACACGGTCAACGAGGCCAGCGACGTCGTTGCCATAGCGCAAGGCCTTGCGCCCAAGCTCGCCGCCCGCACTGCCGAATTTGACGAGAACGATCGTTTCGTGGCCGAGAATTACGTTCTCCTGAAGGAGGCCGGTCTGGTTGAGGCTGGCGTCCCCCGCGAGTTGGGCGGCAAAGGCGCCGGAATACCGGAACTTGCCAACATGTTGCGCATGCTCGCCCAAGCGTGCGGATCCACCGCTCTTGCCTTTTCGATGCATACCCATCAGGTCGCCATTCCGGTTTGGCGCTGGCGCCACCAGAAGATCGCAGCGATAGAACCCCTTCTGAGACGGGTCGCCGCTGAGCGACTGATCTTGCTCTCGAGCGGCGGCTCCGACTGGATCGGCGGTTCCGGCAGGGCGACCAAGGTCGATGGCGGCTATCGAATATCCGCGCGCAAGGGCTTCACCTCCGGCGCCGAGGCTGGAGATCTGCTGATGACCGGTGCCGTGGTGGAAGGAACTAACACGGTGATCCACTTCGCCGCCCCGATGAAGGCCCCGGAAGTGCGCGTTGAGCAAACGTGGAAGGTGCTGGGAATGCGCGGTACCGGTTCGAATGACGTGGTCATCGACAACCTGTTCATACCCGAAGCGGGTGTTGCATTTTCGCGCAGTGCCGGAGAGTGGCACCCGGTGTTTCAGATAATCGCCACGATCGCATTCCCGCTGATCTACGCCGTCTATCTCGGTGTTGCAGAGCGTGCGCGCGACCTTGCGGTAGATCTGGCGAAACGCAAGGCACCGACACCCCACAGTCTCGACCTCGCAGGTCGAATGGAGACCTCGCTCCGCGCCGCGCGCCTCGCTCACCGCTGGATGCTGGAAACGGTCGACCTGAATGCCCCTTCGGCAGACACCGTCAATGAAGTGATGATCGGCCGATCTCTCGTCGCCGATCATGCGATACGGACCGTCGAACTCGCGCTGGAACTAGGTGGCGGCATGGGGTTCTACAGACGGAATGGGCTAGAGCGTTGCTTTCGAGACATCCAGGCCGCCCGCTTCCATCCGCTCCAGACTGGGCCGCAGGCTCAGTATGCGGGCGCGATGGCGCTGGGGCACCCCGTCGCCACCATCTTCTAGAGAGTCTATGCGATGGACACCAGGATAGCGATCTCGCAGAAGCCGCCGGTGCTGCTCGACCTCGAAGCGACTTACGAGCGCGCAATCGCATCAATCGCCGAGGCCGCGGCAGAGGGGGCGAAGCTCATCGTTTTTCCCGAAGCCTATCTGCCCGGTTACCCGACCTGGATATGGCGGCTGCGCCCGGGCGGTGACATGGCGCTTGCCAATTCCCTTCATGCAAAGCTCCGCCGCAACGCTGTGGACATCTCCGCCGGAGGCCTCGACCGGCTACGGGAAGCGGCGGCGCAGCACGGGATGATCGTCGTCATGGGACTGAACGAGATCGACTCCCAGTGCAGCGGATCGACCCTCTATAATACGGTCGTGACGATTGGGTCTGACGGCTCGATCCTCAACCGCCATCGCAAGCTGATGCCGACCAATCCCGAGCGGATGGTATGGGGCTTCGGCGACGCCAGCGGCCTTCGCGTCGTCGAAACACCGATCGGCCGCGTCGGCTCGCTGATCTGTTGGGAGAGCTACATGCCGCTCGCTCGCTTCGCGCTTTATGCCCAGAACATCGACATCTATGTTGCGCCCACCTGGGACAGCGGCGAGACTTGGCTTGCAACCATGAAGCATATCGCTCGCGAAGGTGGCTGCTGGGTATTGAGCACCGCGACAGCCCTGGAGGCCACCGATATCCCGGAAGATTTTCCTGATCGCAGCAAGCTCTTTGCCGAGGACGAATGGATCAATCCGGGCGACGCCGTAGTGGTGAAACCATTCGGCGACGTTGCTGCTGGCCCGCTGCATCGGGTGAAAGGAATTCTCTATGCCGACCTAGACGTAGACGCGGCCCGCGCCGCACGAAGATCGCTCGACGTGGCCGGACACTATGGCCGCCCAGACATCTTCAGACTGGAGGTCGATCGAAAGGCGAGGCTTGCTGTACATTTCGACGATGGCACGCACGATCTTGAGCTTGGACGCCCTCATATGCCCTGATAGCTGATCTTCTCTAACGCTGTGGAAGGTCAGCATCGGGGCCAGTCCACGACCTTTCAGCAGGTTGAATATCTGCAATCTTCGCAGCGTACACAGAAGTTGCCATACCGGCCCCTAACACGTCATTCAGTGATCGATTCAGCGACGGCCGCTGATGGCGCTGCTTGCTCGTTCCGATCGAGCGGGCGTAGGGCAAAAACCACCCGACCCGGTCCTTTGACGGATCGTGTCCGCATGCTGAGAAGCTGAAGCGCACGTCGCCTCGATCGCGCCATTTGCCGAAATTCCGGGCGCTTCTTTGAAGCCGACGTTCGCGGTACGGCCGAAGTCAGATCCATTTGCGACCTTTGACTGCCCTGCTCGGTACGGGGCCCCAACAGGACGAAGCAAGATCACCGATTCGACAAGTCCACGGAGTGATTGATCAAAACGCTTGCCTGTATGGTGTGACGCCGTCAGCCGCATCCGGTCGCTTCCTGACGGCCGCGAGAGGCAATATACAAGGGGAATAATATCGCTTGCGAGGGAGGCTTCATGGACTGGCAAGAGGGACGGATCGATTGGACGTGGGACGGCAAGTGCGTCTCGACCGGAACGACCCGATATGGCGAGGGCCCGGTCATCCTTCTGTTGCCGGCCCTAAGTTCGATCTCGACGCGGCGCGAGATGCGACCGCTCGATCGCAGGCGCGAAAAGATCGGGCCGGGTAACGCACCACAGCACCTTGCCCACCGTGCGCGCGGCAATACCGGCAGCGAAGAGTGCCGCGGCTGCGCCATCGACGGAGCCATTTCCACCACCCGCGACCTCGTGCAGACCGCCAAAAGCCAACCCGCCTCCCGGCAGAATCCTGTCGATCGCCGCCACTCCGAACGGCAAAACCGTGCGGGCACGCGCGTTGCTGCCTTCGAGGCGCGCGATGCGTTCTCGAAGCTCGGAAATGGCAGCAGGGGGCGCCGATACACTCATCTGACCCTTGAAACGCGGAAGGCCTGTGATATGTTCTACATTTGTTCTCGTCCTGGCTAAGAGTCAACCGGGATGGGGTCGTGCCCCTGCGGAAGGAGGCATTCGATGCTCGGGCCATATCCTTCAATGCGAAAATGCGAGTTCCATTTTTGGAGTTTGGGCGCCACGGAGTGTCCGAAACTTGTAGCATTTCGGACATGCCTATAGTTGAGCCCGATACCGATCTTCGCTCGCGCCTGCTTGCCCGCATTGAGTCCAAACCCGACGAGGTCTGGACCCCCGGCGACTTCGCCGATCTCGGCGCGCGCGCCGCCGTGGACAAAACCCTGCAGCGCCTGGCAGCCGCCGGGGAGTTGCGCCGGATCGACCGAGGCCTCTATGACCGGCCGCGCACGAACAACCTGACTGGCCGCGCCACCGTGCCGGACTATCGCGCTGTGATCCGCGCCGTCACGCGCCGCGATCGGGCGCGCGCCGTCATCGATGGTATGACGGCCGCCAACGACCTCGGCCTGACGACCGCCGTCCCCGCCCGGATAGAAGTGCTGGTCGATGCGCGGTTGAAGCCAATCAAGCTCGGCACGCAGGAAATCCACTTCAAATACGCTGCCCCTAGCCGCCTCTATTGGGCGGATCGGCCGGGGATGCGGGTCGTCCAGGCCTTGCATTGGCTGCAGGACATGCTGACCCAGAAGGGCGAACGGAAGCGTATCCAGGCGACGTTGCGCCGCCTGTTTGCCGACCCCAAGCACGGCGAGGCCATTCGCGAGGATCTGCGCGCCGGTCTCTCCGCCGTGCCGATCTGGATGCAGGAGTTCCTCCGCGAAATCCTGAGGGCGGACCCGCACGAGGCGAAGCCATGAGCACCGATGCTTACCGCCAGATCATCGCGGCATCCCCACGTGACCGGCTCGACCTGTTCCTCGCCACGGCCAATCGGACGGCGCTCCGGTCGGCCATGTCGAAAAGGATGCTGGACCCTCAATTCGCTCTACCACGAACGGCCTGCGGGGGAGCCACGGCTGCTTTTCAAGGGCGGGACGTCGGGCCGGCCCAAAAGAAAAACAGGGCAAGCCGGCAGTAGTTTGCCCTGTGCACGAAGTTCCGCCTTTGGATCAGCGCTGCCTCGCGATCATTGCGACCTGCCGGCTTCTGATGGTGTCGGCCAGCACGCCGAAAATCCGTGCA
>NZ_JAMYSE010000094.1:0-24812 GCF_040321795.1 Mesorhizobium sp. M0244
ACAGCTTTCTGCCCTCGGCCTCGATCCCGACCTGCCAGCGATGAAGGCGATCGGTGTTCGCGAGCTCCAGGCCGCGCTGGCCGGCGCCACGAGTTTTCCCGAGGCCATCGAGCGCGCGAAGATCGCGACGCGGCAATATGCAAAGCGGCAGGCAACCTGGTTCAGGCACCAATTGGGCCCGGAATGGCAGAGTTTGCGTCCTGGTGAGGGGATCGACTCGACGATCTCACCCCCTCCTTCGAGCGCAACCTGAAAAGTCGACATCGAAAGGGCACTTCGCGTTGAAGTTGTCCAGGTTAACTGTCCGTAAGGTCCCGCATGCCATAAGGTCGGTGGGAACTTTCCAACGGGGAGCAGATGCGTTTCCACAAGGCGGAGTCAGCGTTTTTCGTCTTTATTTTCGTGATCCTGGCCGCCGGCCTGGTGACGCTTCACGCCTATGGGCTCCTGCAAGCCTTGGCGGCCGACGTTAGCAATACGCCTTCCAAACTCGATGAGATCGTCTATCTCAACAAGCTGCTGTTTGCGACCGGCGTGCTGCTGGCGACTGCGCTGTTCTTCGGCATTTTCTTCATCTATCCGCTGATCCGAAAGCAGGCGACGGAGGAGGGCAAGCTGCGCGCCATGACGGTTTCGCTCAGCGCGCGCTCGGAGACGCTGGAGCATGCGGCGCTGACCGACAGCCTCACCGGCATGCAGAACCGGCGCTATTTCGACGATGCGCTGAAGGAATATCTCGAAGAGTTCCGCCGCATCGAGAAGCCAGTCGGGCTGATGATCCTCGACCTCGACCATTTCAAACAGGTCAACGACAGCCACGGCCACGATGTCGGCGACGAGGTGTTGCGGGCCGTCGCCAATTGTCTCAAGGACATGACACGCTATCACGATGTCGTGGCGCGCCTGGGCGGCGAGGAGTTCGCGGTGGTCACGCCCAATATGGACGCCGAGCTGCTGTCCAAATTCGCCGAGCGCATCCGCAAGGCGATCGCCAACATGTCGGTGCTGACCGGCAATGTCCGACTGAAAATCACCACCAGCGTCGGACTTGCCGTCTGGGACCGCAAGGAGGCCGCCGAGGAGTTCTATCGTCGCGCCGATCGCCAGCTTTACGAGGCAAAGAGGCAGGGCCGCAACCGCGTCTGCGCCTGAAATCCCGGAGAAGAATTCATGAGGCCGGCCGACTGACGCAGCTTTCTCGACTTCCGGTGCTCATGGACTCAAATGTCCACTCCGCTCCGGGTTCTCAAAAGCCACGTCATTCGATCCGGCCTGATGAATTCCCTTCCGGGATTTGCCCCGGTTTCCTGGGTGACAATGGTTTAACTTCGGAAGCCTTTGGCCTCACAGGCTAGAAGCTGGTCGGCTCAATCGTTTTGCGGGCGTAGCCCGAAGGTCGCCGGCTTGAGGCCGTAACGCAGATCGAAATCGTCGTCCCGCTGGCTGCGTGCGGCCGGCGGTTTGCGATAGTCGGAATCGCCGGCCTGCCGGCCCGAATCGACGACTTCCGCGAACGGCATTGCCTGTTGTGGTTTCGGCACGTTGCGCAGCCGTTCGACGATCGCAACAAGGTCGACCTCGTTGCCGGTTTCGGACGGCAAGGCATCCTCGCGCTTGGCCGTGCCGGGGATCAAATCCTCGGAGAGCTTTTCGAACTTCATCCGCATCGTCGTCGCCACGCCTTCTCCGAAGGCAATGGCCTCACGCTGGCCCATCGAAGACAGGAACGCCAGCGTCGAAGCCGAGGAATCGGCGATCGCCGAGCGGATGATCGCCTGGTCCTGCTCGTTGGCGAGCCGCATGGCGAAGAACGTCGAGCACTGCGACAGTATGGTCGGGTCGAGCTCGCCAGGGCGCTGGGTGACGACGCCGAGATAGCAGCCATATTTGCGGCCTTCCTTGGCGATGCGCGACAGCGAGTGCCGCGTCGGCGCGAAACCGAGGCGCGGATCGGCCGGCATATAGCGGTGCGCTTCCTCGCACAGGAAGAGCAGCCGCAAGCGGCCTTCGCTCCACAACGCCAGGTCGAAGGCCAGCCGCGCCAGCACCGAGCACACGGAATTGACCACCTCGGACGGCATGCCGGCCATTTCGAAGCAGGTCACCGGGCGGCCGTGATGCGGCACGCGGAAAATGTTGCCGATCGTCTCGTGGATGGTGTCCTCGATCAGGCGCGAATTGAACATGAAACGGTAACGCGGATCGGATGCCGCCGATTCGATACGTGTCTTCAGTGACCTGAGGGTCGGGCGGTCGTTCTTGCTTTCCAGCAATCCCATGCGCTCGTCGACCAGCTTGATGAGGTCGGCAATGCGATAGGGCACCGGCGCGTCGGCGGTCAGCGCGTCGGTGCTGCGCCGCAGGTAGTTGCCGGAGTTCGGATTGCGGTAGAGGTTCTTGGCCGCGGGAATGAGGTCGCGCAAGGCGTCGACCTCTTCCGGGACCGTCTCGCGGCCGCGAAACAGCACCTCGGCAAATTCCTCGAGTTTGAACATCCAGAAGGGCAGGTCGAGCGTCGTCGAATCGATCCGGACGCAATATTCGGGCAACGACGCGGCGAACTCGTTGTGTGGATCAAGGATCAGCACGCGCAGCTCGGGCCGAGCGGCGATCGACTTGCGCAAAAGCAGCGACACGGCGGTCGATTTGCCGACTCCGGTGGTGCCGACAATGGCGAAATGGCGCGCCAGCGTATCGTCGATGGCAATATTGGCGTCGATGGCCTCGTCCTGCGACAGCGTGCCGATGGTTATCGAGTGACGTCCGGCGAGATCGTAGACGGCCTGCAGGTCGCGGCTGCGGATACGATGGGCAATGGCGCCGATATGCGGATAGGTTGTGATGCCTCGGTCGAAGACCGGCTTCGCGCCGGGTTCGGCGCCATCGCGCACCTCGCCGATCAGTTCGATACTGACCTCGATCGGATTCTGGCCCTCGCTGCTCCAGGCACGATCCGATTTGCCGATCTCATAAACCAGGCCGACGGTTCGTGATGTGCCGAGATTGATCGAGATCATCTTGCCGACGCTCCACAGACCGGTGACCGTGCCTTCGACATCATCGGCATAGGCGCTGATGGTGGCGCGGGCGCCGTCGCATTGCACGACATTGCCCAGGATCCGCTTGTCGTTCTGCTCCGCCCTGCGGCGCTCCAGCAAAGTCGGTTCTCCAATGGAGGCTTCGCGTTCAACGAGCATGGACAGGCCGATCCCCTTTTCCCAAAGGATGAGCCTAGCCGAACGGGGTTAAGGTGGGGTGAGGCTGGATGGTGTAGCGGACATTAAGGAGTTCGCGAAAACTGGACCAAACGGCCCTTTGCTCGACGGCAGAATTTCGATATATTGGATGAATGAACGATATAGCGAACGATATCTCCTCCACTATCGGCAGAAGGATACACGCCGAAAGGGTGGCTCGCGGTTGGTCGCTGGCGGAATTGGCGGAGCGGTCCGATGTCTCGAAAGCCATGCTGAGCACGATAGAGCGCGGCATGACGAGCCCGACTGCGGCACTCCTCGTGCGCATTGCGGTGGCCTTCGGCATGACGCTTTCCACCCTGATCGCACGGGCGGAATTGCAGGGCGGCGGCCTGCTTCGTGAAAGGGACCAGCCAGTCTGGCGCGATCCGGCCACGGGCTATATCCGGCGGCATCTTTCGCCGGTTTCGGACATGCCGCTCGAACTGATACGGGTCCAGTTGCCAGCGGGCGCCAAGGTGAGTTTTCCGGCGGCATCCTATGCCTTCATCCGGCAGCAGATCTGGCTGATTTCCGGGCGGCTGGAATTCACCGAGGGCGCCGTCGTCCACAGGCTCGAACCCGGCGATTGCCTGGCACTCGGCGCGCCATCCGATTGCGTTTTCCACTCTCCGGGGCCGGACGCCGCCGAGTATCTGGTTGCGTTGGCCAGGAGCTGATGATGGCACGACGTCCGAAACGCTCCGACAATGGCGGTCCGCCGCTCGACGACTATGACGGTCCGCCCTGGGGCAAGAGCGACCCCTATGTCTTTCTTGCCTGGCGGGCCGCTCATGCCCAGGCATGGACGGCGCCAGGCCGCGATATCATGCTGATGCGGCTGGACAAGGCCGAGCGGCTGGGCCTGACCTATGAGGAATATACGCTCGAGCTGCTGGAGCGCGGGCGACATCTGCAAGAGGAAGACGCCGAGCGCATCGCGGAAATCCGCCGGGCCAGGAAGCGGAAGCGGACCGGTCACTTCGACTGATGGGTGGCGCGTGCGGGTTACGCTGCCGCTCAGGTTGGAACCATTTCCGTCGTGGATAAGGGGAGACCACATGAATTCAATCGAAATCAACCTGCTCACCAATACTGCCGGCACGCAAAAAATAATGGTCGATTTGCTGATCGGGACGGTTGCCGCCGGCGGATCGGTCAGCTTCATGCATCCGCTGGCGCCGGAAATGGCCGCAGCCTTCTGGAACAAGTCGTTCGAGGCGGCCGCCAGAGGCGAAAGGGCGGTGCTGGGGGCCTGGAACGGCGAGTCTCTAATCGGCACCGTCACCTTACTGCTCGACTGCCCTCCCAACCAGCCGCACCGGGCCGAGATCGCCAAGCTGATGACCCGCCTCGATTATCGCGGCAAGGGCGTCGCAACCCGCCTCATGGAGGCGGCCGAAGCCCTCGCCGTGGAGAAAGGCCGCACGCTGCTGGTCCTGGACACGGCAAAGGAGGAGGGGGCTTCCGGTCTCTATGAGAAGCTCGGCTTCACGCTGGCCGGCGAAATACCGGACTACGCGCTGAAGCCGCACGGTGGGCTGACAGGCACGCTCATCTACTGGAAGCGCATTGGCCAGACACGGTAACGGCGCCGATCGCTGCCAGTGCTGATCTATCCCTTATGGTGGACCTGCTGCAGGCCGTAGACCGGTGTCGCGATGCCTTCGTGCCGCGCCTTCAACTGCAGCGACAGAAATTGCGAATAGTGCCGCGACTGGTGGAGGTTGCCACCATGGAACCAGAGCGCTTCCTGCTGGGTCGGCTTCCACATATTGCGCAATTCGCCTTCCCACGGGCCTGGATCCTTGGTGGTGTTGGAGCCGAGGCCCCAGCATTTCCCAACCTTGTCGGCGACTTCCCTTGAGATCAGGTCGGCCGCCCAGCCATTCATCGAGCCATAGCCGGTGGCGTAGACGATGAGGTCGGCCGGCAGTTCCGAACCATCGCTGAGCAGGATGGAATGCTCCTTGATCTCCGTCACTTCGACGCCGCTTTTCAGCTTGATCGAACCGTCGATGATCAGGTCGGACGCGCCGACGTCGATGTAGTAGCCCGAGCCGCGCCTGAGATATTTCATGAACAGGCCGGAATCGTCGTCACCCCAGTCGAGCATGAAGCCGGCCTTCTCCAGCCCTTTATAGAAGTCGGCGTCGCGCTTCTTCATCTCAGCGTAGGCCGGGATCTGGAATTCGTGCAGGATCTTGTAGGCTAGCGAGGCAAAGACGAGGTCGGCCTTTGCGGTCGTCATGCCGCTTTGCACCGCTTTTTCCGAGTAGAGCGAACCCAGCCCGATTTCCATCAGCGTGTCGGATTTGACGATATGGGTGGTCGAGCGCTGCACCATAGTGATATCGGCGCCGGCTTCCCAAAGTGCGGCGGCGATATCGTGCGCGGAATTGTTCGAGCCGATCACGACAGCGCTTTTGCCGACATAGGCATCGGGGCCTGGATGCTGCGAGGAATGGTGCTGATCGCCCTTGAAATTTTCCATGCCCTTGAATTTCGGCATATTGGCCTTGCCGGACTGTCCCGTGGCCAGCACCAATTGCCTGGGCTTCAGGACGATGTCCTTGCCGTCGCGATGGACGATGACGGTCCATTCCTTCTTCTCATCATCATAGGTGGCGCTCCTGGCCTCGGTGGAGGACCAATAGTTCAGCTCCATGACCTTGGTGTACATTTCCAGCCAGTCACCGATCTTGTCCTTGGGTGAGAAGACCGGCCAATTCCGGGGGAAGTCGATGTAGGGCAGATGGTCGTACCAGACCGGGTCGTGCAGGCAGAGCGACTTGTAGCGCTTGCGCCAGCTGTCGCCGGCACGCTCGTTCTTCTCGACGATGATGGTCGGCACGCCGAGCTGCCTGAGGCGGGCGCCGAGTGCAATTCCGCCTTGGCCGCCGCCGATGATCAGTGTGTAGGGCTGCGTCTTGAAGCCGAGTTCAGCGGCCTCTCTTTCGCGCTCTTCCTTCCAGGTCGGACGGTTCTTGCCGTGGCCATGCTTGGCGCCCAGCGGCCGGGCGAAGCCGGCGGATTCCTCATGACCCTTCAACTCGACCATGCTGGTCAGCAGCGTCCAAATCTTTCCTTCCTTCAGCCTGATGTGCCCAAAGCCGCGGGCCACTTCGGTTTCGAAGCTGATCCAGCCCTCCAGCACCCCGCCGTCCTCGCTGGCGTCCTCGCCGGCGGCGATCCTCCAGTTCGAAGGTTTCGTCTTCGCCAACTGGCTGACCAGCATGTCGCGCACCAGATCGCGGCCCTCCATGGTCTTGATGTTCCAGGTAAAGGTCACCAGGTCGCGCCAGTAACAATCTTCCTGAAAGCATTCGACCGCTCTGTCGATATCGCTGGCGGCAAGTGCTGCGCCGAATTGATCGAGCAGGTCGGACAGTTTCTTGGCTGGGGCCTTGTCGAGCATCAAATTTCCTCCCGTAAGTCCTGTGGCTTCACCGGACCCTCCCAGCCCGGTTGGCCGAAGTATCGCGGCAAAATGTGCGCGGCGTCACGTCGTCAAATAGTTTGGCGTGGTTTCAATGGTTTATCACAGTAGTTGTTGACTTGGCAGGAGATCATCCGTGCCGCAGCGAATCATTCGGCCCCATATCTCGGGCGCGCCGACGACGGTCAGCTTCGGCGTGTCCGGACCGCTGATACGATGGGAAGTTGAAGCTCTCGCCGATAGTCCTAGCTGTCTGAAGACTAGAGATGCGTCTTTGCAACACTACGCACGGTCATTGTAAATATTGAAAGAAAGGCTCTTGCGTCAAATTTGCCGCGAGCTTAGAGAAGCCGCCCATTCTAACCCGTCGTCCTGAAAGGAGACCTGTCAATGACCCGGCAATCCAGATCGACACATTCCGTGCCGACGCTGGAATTGCGTGCGGCTGACGGGGTTCCAATCAGGAAGAACGGCCATGGCAAAGTCCATGATCCAGCGCAGGCAGGACGCCGAGCGCGAACGTATTGAAGCATATGCAGTAACGCTGCGGCGGGTTTTTCCCGTCGCGCGTCCCGCTCCAGATTTCGAGCGGGCGCTTGACGAGGCACGTCCGTGCTTTGCCAGGATGGCGATCCGCGACGGCGCCCTATGGCGTCCAAAGCGAGATTGCGCTCCGCAAGGCTTGGTATATCGCAGTAGCGCGTGGTGACTCGCTCTACAAGGCGGGCGCCAGTGCATGGCTGTCCCGCAAGGAGGTGCATTGCTTCCTGAACTTGTCCGGCGATTTGACCTTCGACGAGGCATTTTGGGTGGCGATCGCCCGGTCCTACACGGATGATTCCGGGTTGGCGGCCCGACTTGCCAAGTCGAAAATCGCGCGCACGCCACGTAACGATCTGGCCTTCTGGCGCGAGGTGGCGCGGTTCTTCTGCGCACAACCTACGTCGAAGGAGGAGATCGACGATTTGTGCGACTATATCGGCGCCATGCACCAGCGCCGTGCAGCGTACAGCCTGAAGGGTCGCACGCTCGCCTCACTGCGTCGGCACATGGTGGAATGGCATCGCGATATCGCCGCGATCGAACGCATCGAGGCGATGCGCCGCCGCGCTGCCGGGCGGGCTCCACATACTGCCGGAATGCAGTCGCAGGGCCGCGCCTGGGATGGCTCGCGCCTCGATGACTGGGACTGGCAGCCGTCGACCAAGGAGGCAAAGGCAGCATGGCGAGCATTTCTTCGTCCGTCAGTTGAAGACAGCCGAAGATCTGGTCGCCGAGAGCCGAGCGATGCATCATTGCGTCTCGATGTACGCGGCCAAATGCATCGCCGGCAATGCCTCGATCTGGGTGCTGCGGCGCACAGCGCTCGGCAAGATCGAGCGGATGCTGACGATCGAACTCGACCCGCAAAACCGTGCGGTGCAGGTGCGCGGTTTCGGCAATCGTCTCGCTTCGCTCGAGGAGCGCAAGATCGTCGAGCGCTGGGCCAAGGCGAGAGGCGTGGTGCTCACGGCCTGAAACGAAGACCCCGCGCGGCGGAAGTGCCGCGCGGGTTGCCCAATGAGCGAATGTGCCGACGTCAGGCCAAGCGCATATTCACCGTTGACAGCGCCATCAAACCAATTCTATGGTCCGCGACCATGAAAAAGGCACTCATTCTCGTAGGAAAGCGCGTGGGCAAGGCGGTGTAACCGCCGGGCGATGACCTCCCATGCGCAAGACACAGGCTCCCTCGGGGGCCTTTTTTATTGCCCGAAACACGACTAAACGACCAGCAATCGCCAGATGGCGAACAGTACGGGACCAGACCGATGAGCAGTGGACAGAGTGAGCGGCGCGAAATGACAGGCGCTGAAATGGTGGTGCAGGCGCTGAAGGACAATGGCGTCAAGCATGTTTTCGGCTATCCGGGCGGCGCGGTTCTCCCAATTTACGATGAGATCTTCCAACAGGACGAGGTCGAGCACATCCTCGTCCGCCACGAGCAGGGCGCGGGCCATGCGGCGGAAGGCTATGCGCGCTCGACCGGCAAGGCCGGCGTCATGCTGGTGACCTCCGGGCCGGGCGCCACCAATGCGGTGACGCCATTGCAGGACGCGCTGATGGATTCGATCCCGCTGGTCTGCCTGACCGGCCAGGTGCCGACTTCGCTGATCGGCTCGGATGCGTTCCAGGAATGCGACACGGTCGGCATCACGCGGCCCTGCACCAAGCACAACTGGCTGGTGAAGGACGTCAACGAGCTCGCGGCAACGATCCACGAGGCATTCCATGTGGCAACCACAGGGCGCCCCGGTCCGGTCGTCGTCGACATCCCGAAGGACGTTCAGTTCGCCAAGGGCATCTATGTCCCGCCGCAGACGGCGCCGCGCACCAGCTACCAGCCGAAGGTTCAGGGCGACCTGGAGAAGATCAAGGCGGCGGTCGAGCTGATGGCCGGCGCCAGGAAGCCGATCATCTATTCGGGCGGCGGCGTCATCAATTCCGGCCCGGAGGCGAGCCATTTGCTGCGCGAGCTGGTCGACCTCACCGGCTTTCCGATCACCTCGACGCTGATGGGCCTCGGCGCCTATCCGGCATCGGGCAAGAACTGGATGGGCATGCTCGGCATGCACGGCACGTATGAAGCGAACATGGCGATGCACGATTGCGACGTCATGCTCTGCATCGGCGCGCGCTTCGACGACCGCATCACCGGGCGGCTGACGGCGTTTTCGCCGAATTCGAAGAAGATCCACATCGACATCGACCCGTCGTCGATCAACAAGAACGTCCATACCGACGTGCCGATCATCGGCGATGTCGGGCGTGTGCTGGAGGATCTGGTGCGGCTGTGGCGGGCAACCGCCAAGGCCGACAAGAAGGCACTTCACCCGTGGTGGGAGCAGATCGCCAAATGGCGCGCCCGCGATTCGCTCGCCTATAAGATGAACCACGAGGTGATCATGCCGCAATATGCCGTCCAGCGGCTCTATGCGCTGACCAAGGACCTCGACACCTACATCACCACCGAGGTCGGCCAGCACCAGATGTGGGCGGCGCAGCACTACCATTTCGAGAAGCCGAACCGCTGGATGACCTCCGGCGGACTGGGCACGATGGGCTACGGCCTGCCGGCGGCGCTCGGCGTGCAGATCGCCCATCCCGACGCGCTTGTTATCGATATCGCCGGCGACGCCTCGGTGCAGATGACGATGCAGGAGATGAGCGCGGCGGTGCAGCACGAGGCGCCGATCAAGATCTTCATACTCAACAACCAGTATATGGGCATGGTGCGGCAATGGCAGCAGTTGCTGCATGGCAACCGGCTGTCGCATTCCTACACCGAGGCGATGCCGGATTTCGTCAAGCTCGCCGAAGCCTATGGCGGCCACGGCATTCGCTGCGACAAGCCGGACGAGCTTGACGACGCCATCAAGGAGATGATCGCGGTCAAGAAGCCCGTCCTCTTCGACTGCCGCGTGGCGACGCTCGCCAACTGCTTCCCGATGATCCCGTCCGGCAAGGCGCATAACGAGATGCTGTTGCCTGACGAGGCGACGGACGAGGCTGTGGCCAACGCGATCGACGCCAAGGGCAGGGAACTGGTGTAGCTTGGTTCAAGGAAGCTGTGCGAAAACAGCAGATTAGCAAAAAAGTTTGAAATCGAGATTCATGTCATGAACGCACAGTTGCAACCGACCGGCTCCGCCTATTTCATCGCCAAGGAGACGGAAAAACCAGAGAACCACACGCTTTCGGTCCTAGTCGACAACGAGCCGGGCGTGCTTGCCCGGGTCATCGGCCTGTTTTCCGGACGCGGCTACAACATCGAGAGCCTGACGGTCTCGGAAACCGAGCACGAAAAACACCTGTCGCGCATCACCATCGTGACGCGCGGCACGCCGCATGTGCTGGAGCAGATCAAGCACCAGCTCGAGCGCATCGTGCCGGTGCACCGCGTCGTCGATCTCACCGTGCGGTCGCAGGAATTCGGACAGGAGCGGCCATTGGAGCGGGAACTCGCGCTGGTCAAGGTTGCCGGCACCGGCGAAGCCCGCGTCGAGGCGCTCCGGCTCGCCGATGCATTCCGCGCCAGCGTCATCGACGCCAACACCGAGCATTTCATCTTCGAGATCACCGGAAAGGGCTCCAAGCTCGATCAGTTCATCGCCATCATGAAGCCGCTCGGCCTCGTCGAAATCTGCCGCACCGGGGTGGCGGCGATGAACCGCGGCCCGCAAGGGATGTAGCTCGCAGTATCCAGTTGCTTTAGCCGCGTTTCTGCGGCGCCAAGTGATTCCACTCGGCTGCAAGATGATCTGGCGCCGCATATCTGTTCCGTCGCAATGCGATCGCCTGGCCCGGCTGCGCGCCTGGAGTGGCTTTTGCGCGACGGTCGTAAAAGGACAATAGTGCTGACTTAATTGGGAGGAAGCTATGACGCTGGATGCATTCCTTGCTCTTCTGGTCTATGCCTTCGTGACCTCGGTCACGCCGGGTCCGAACAATTTCATGCTTCTGGCTTCCGGTGTGAATTTCGGCTTCGTCAAAACGATTCCGCATATGCTGGGCATCGGCATCGGGTTCCTCGTCCTGTTGCTGGCCGTAGGCTTCGGGCTTGGCGCGGTGCTGACGGCCTTTCCAATGCTGCATACCGGATTGAAGATCGCCGGCGGCCTCTACCTGCTTTATCTCGCCTGGAAGATTGCCATGTCGCGCTCGCTCGGCGGCGAAGGCGAGGCGAAGGGCCCGCCAATGCGCTTCATCGAGGCGGCGGCGTTTCAGTGGGTCAATCCCAAGGCCTGGGTCATGGCGATCACCGCCATGGCCGTCTACACCAACCCGAATCGTCCGTTTGTGTCCGTGGTACTGATCTCGGCCGCTTTCGCCGTCGTCATGCTGCCGAGCATTTCGAGCTGGGCCGGTTTCGGCATGGCGCTGCGCGGTTTTCTGGCGGATGCGGTGCGGCTCAAATGGTTCAACATCGCCATGGGCGTGACGCTTGCGGCGACGCTGTGGCCGATGCTGCGCTAGCTGCCGTTTTATTGTGCACTGCACATTAAATCTTCGTAATGACGGCTTTTGGCCCTTTTTCGCCTTCGGCATCCTCTATTATCTGGCAAAATCGCGGCAAGAGGCTGCGAGTTGAGCTAGACTGCGACCACCGGATAACGGCGTGTCGGATCGAGAGGCCTTTTGTCGATGCGCGGAAAGATCGTATTTGCGGTGATTGCTGCAGCCTGCGTTGCCGCGGCGTGGCTCTATCTTTCGCCCACCGCAATGAGCGGTCTTCAGCAGATGCTGTCGGCGAAGCAGACGACGGCGACGGCAGACAAACCCGCCGCAGCGGCAAATGCTGCTCGCTCGACCTCGGTGGTCGCCGCCACTGCTTCAACGGCCGATTTCCCGGTCCGGCGCTATGCCATCGGCTTTATATCGTCTCCCGCGGTGGTCAGCAGCAACGCGCGGGTCTCGAGCCAGATCGTTGCGATTGCGGTGAAGGACGGACAGATGGTGAAAGCCGGCGACCTTCTGTTCTCGCTGGACGATCGCTCGTTGAAGGCGCAACTGGCACGCGATCAGGCGACGCTCGCAAAAGACCAGGCGCTGCTTGCCAGCGCCACGGCCGATCTTCAGCGCGCCAAAAATCTCGTCGCCAGGCAAGCCGGAACACAGCAGACCTATGATCAGGCCGTCGCGGCGCAAAAATCCGCCGCGGCCACCGTCGACGCCGACAAGGCGACGATCGATGCGGACGAGGTCCAGCTTGGCTTTGCGACGATCAAGGCGCCGATTTCCGGCAGGCTTGGCGCGGTCAGCGTCGCGGTCGGCGACCTCGTCACCACCAGCAACGGCAGCAGCACGTCGACCCCGCTGGTGACGATCACGCAGGTCGATCCGCTGCAGGTGAACTTCAATCTCCCCGAAAGCGACCTTGCCTTGCTGCACAAGGCGCTGGCGGCGCCGCAGCAAGGTGCGGTGACGCTGACCAGGGATGGCGACCCGAAGCCAATCGGCAGGGGAACGCTGGATTTCGTCGATTCCAGCGTAGACACGGCCTCCGGCACGATCGCAACGCGGGCGAGCGTGCCGAACGCCGATCTTTCGCTGTGGCCGGGCCAATATGTCAATGTCGTGCTCGATGCCGGCATCATGCCGCAAATGACGTCCGTTCCGACGGTTGCCGTCCAGCCCAGCCAGAAGGGTCCGTTCGTCTATGTGATCAAACCGGACAACACAGTGGAAATGCGGCCCGTGCAGGTTGCGCTGACAGAAGGCGCCAACACCGCGATCAGCCAAGGATTGAAAAGCGGTGAGCGTGTCGTCGTCGAGGGCCAAACCAAACTGAAGAACGGTGCGGCGGTGCGCGAAGGCAAGGCTTCGACCGGCACCGGCGATCAGGCGGCTCCAAAGGTCGCCGAGGCTGACAAAACGGGCGGGACACAGCCATGATTTCCGAATTCTGCATCCGCAGGCCCGTCGCCACGCTGCTCATGTCGTTCGCCCTGGTTCTGGGCGGACTGTTTGCTTACAAATTCCTGCCGGTGGCGGCACTGCCAAGTGCCGAGTTTCCGGTGGTCAACGTCTCGGCCTCGCTGCCTGGGGCCTCGCCGGAAACCATGGCGACCTCGGTGGCAACGCCGCTGATCAAGCAGTTTGCCACCATCGCCGGCATCGATTCGATCTCGACGACCAATTCGCTCGGTTCGACCTCGATCGCCATTCAGTTCGTGCTCAACCGCGACATCGATGCGGCCGCCGCCGATGTGCAGGCGGCGATCGCGCGAACGCAGCGGCAATTGCCGCCGGAGATGACCAGCCCGCCGAGCTATCGCAAGGTCAATCCAGCCGACGCGCCGATCTTGCTGATGTCCCTGGTCAGCGACACCATTCCGCTGACCGATCTCGATGCATTTGCCGAGAATGTGATCTCGCCGTCGCTGTCGACGATCGACGGCGTTGCGCAGGTTTCAATTTTTGGCCAGCAAAAATATGCCGTGCGCGTCCAGATCGATCCGACGGCGCTCGCCGCACGCGGCATCTCGATCGACCAGCTGCAGACGGCCATTGCCTCGGCCAACAGCAACACGCCGCTCGGCGTGCTCAAGAACAACAAACAGCAGCTGACCATCACCGCGAACACGCAGCTGACCAACGCGGCAGGGTTCTCCAACATCATCATCGCCACCAAGAACGGCCATCCGGTGCGGCTCGGTGAGGTGACCCGCGTCATCGATTCGGTCGAGACCACGACAACGGCAAGCTGGTACGACGGCACCCGCGCCATCATCATGGCGGTGCAGCGCCAGCCGGATGCCAACACCGTCGACGTTGTCGATCGCGTCAAGGCGATGCTGCCTTCCTTCGAGGGTCAGATGCCGGCGGCGGCGAGCATCCAGTTGCTCAACGATCGCTCGACGTCGATCCGCGAGGCGGTCGACGATGTGCAGTTCACGCTGCTGCTCACCATCGCGCTGGTGGTGATGGTGATCTTCCTGTTCCTGCGCCGGGTGACGGCGACGGTCATTCCGGCGGTGGCGGTACCGATTTCGCTCATCGCCACGCTGGGCGTGATGTACCTGTTCGGGTTTTCCATCGACAACATCTCGCTGATGGGACTGACGCTGGCGGTCGGCCTTGTCGTCGACGATGCCATCGTCATGCTGGAAAATATTTTCCGCCATATGGAGGAGGACGGGCTCTCGGCAATGGAGGCGTCGCTCAAGGGCGCCCGCGAAATCGGCTTCACCATCATATCGATCTCGATCTCGCTGGTGGCTGTGTTCATTCCCGTGCTTTTGATGGGCGGCGTGATCGGGCGCATCTTCAATGAGTTCGCGGTGGTGGTGACGGTCGCCATTCTGGCGTCGATGTTTGTCTCGCTGACGCTGACGCCGATGCTGTGCTCGCGGCTGTTGTCGTTATCGAAAGCCGAGCGAGAAGCAGCGCATGGCGAGGACCATAGACAAAACTTCTTCATGCGGGGCTATGACTGGCTGCTGACATTCTGCCTGCGCCACAATTTCCTGGTTTTCCTTGTCTTCCTCGTGACCGCCGGGCTGTCGGTCTGGCTGATCCAGATATCGCCGAAGGGCTTCTTCCCGCAGGAGGATATCGGCCAGGTCTCGGTGACGACCATCGCGCGTCAGGACATTTCCTTCGACGCCATGGTGAAGCTGCAGGGGCAAGTGGCAGACGTCTTCACCCATTCGCCCTATGTCGCGCATGTCGGCTGGTCGGCGGGCAGTGGAAACAATGCGCTCAACCAGGGCCAGCTCTTCGTGCAGCTGAAAGACAAGGACCAGCGGCCGAACATCGACAAGGTGCTTTCGGATCTGCGGCGCCAGCTTGCCAATGTACCCGGCATCGAAACCTACATGCAGCCGGTGCAGAACCTGCGACTCGGCGCGCGCTCTTCGGCGAGCGCCTACCAGCTTGCCGTGCAGGGCCTCGATACCGGCCTGACGACCGTCTGGGCGCAAAAGCTCACAGACGCAATGGCCGCCGATCATGCCGCCTTCACCGATGTCACCAATGATCTGCAGAACAACGCGCTACAGGCGACGCTGGTAATCGACCGCGACAAGGCGGCGAACCTCGGCATCGATACCGACACATTGCGCTCCAGCCTCTATGGCGGTTTCGGCACCCAGCAGGTGTCGACCATCTTCGGCTCGGCCGACAGCTACGACGTGATCATGGAACTCGATCCGAACATCGAGTGGTCGCCCGAGCGGATGCTGGCCATCAAGGTGAGAACGGCGAGCGGCAGCCTGGTGCCGCTCGGTGCCTTCGCCCGTGTCGATCGGACCGCCGGCGCCTTGACCGTCAATCAGCTCGGCCAGCTTCCGGCTGTGACCATCTCCTACAATCTGCCGCAAGGCGTGGCCCTCGGCGACAGCGTGAGCCACATCAATGCGCTGAAGGAAAAGATCGGCATGCCGCCGACGATCTCGACCACCTTCTCGGGCACGGCGAAGACATTCCAGGATTCGCTTTCCAACCAGGGACTGCTGATCGGCGGCGCGATCCTCACCATCTATATCGTGCTCGGCATGCTCTATGAGAGTTTCATCCACCCGCTCACCATCCTGACCGGGCTTCCGTCGGCGGTGCTTGGCGCGCTGGTGGCATTGCGGCTGGCGGGGATGGATCTGTCGGTGATCGCGGTGATCGGCATCCTGATGCTGATCGGCATCGTCAAGAAGAACGGTATCATGATGATCGATGTGGCGCTGGAACTCAGGCGCGAGGGGATGTCGCCTGTCGAATCCATCCACAAGGCCTGCCTCATGCGCTTTCGGCCGATCATGATGACGACGCTCGCCGCGCTGATGGGCACCATCCCGATCGCGCTCGGCACCGGCGCCAGCGCTGAACTGCGCCAGCCTCTCGGCGTGGCGGTGGTCGGCGGTCTCGTCGCTTCGCAGGCACTGACGCTGTTCGTCACGCCCGTCATCTACGTTTACATGGAGCATTTTTCCGGTTGGCTTGTTAGGCTGTGGGCGGGGCGCCATGGCGAGCCGGGCTCAGTCGAAACCGTCGCTCAGCCGTCACTGTTCGATGATGAGGAAGAACCGCTGGGTGAGCCGCAGAAAGCGGCAGCTGAATAATGCTGGCCCAAGCCGTGGTGCTTGCGGCCGGGCGTCCGCGATCGTAATTTGACGCCATGCCGCACGACCACGACCACGACAATGAACTCGATCCTTTTGCGGCGCGCGTGCGCGCGCTGGAGACGATCCTCACCCGCAAGGGCCTGATCGATCCGGCGGCGATCGATGTCATTGTCGACACCTACGAAACCAGGATCGGGCCGCGCAACGGCGCAAAGGTGGTGGCAAAAGCCTGGGTTGACCCCGACTTTGCCGAATGGCTGAAGCGCGACGCGACGGCCGCCATCGGATCGCTCAGCTACACCGGCCGACAAGGCGAGCACATGCAGGCGGTGTTCAGCACGGCCGACACACACAACCTCGTCGTCTGCACGCTGTGCTCCTGCTATCCGTGGTCAGTTCTCGGCCTGCCGCCGGTCTGGTACAAGGCGCCGCCCTACCGTTCGCGCGCAGTGATCGATCCGCGCGGCGTGCTCGAGGAATTCGGGCTGACCTTGCCGGCGACGACGACAATCCGGGTATGGGATTCGACCGCCGAGCTGCGCTATCTGGTCGTGCCTATGCGGCCCAGGGGCACGGAGGGCTGGGATGAGGCACGGCTCGCCGATCTGGTGACGCGCGATGCCATGATCGGCACGGCGTTGGCGCGGGAGCCGGCATGAACGGGCCGCAGGATCTCGGCGGACAGATGGGTTTCGGGCCGGTCGCGCCCGAACAGGACGAACCCTATTTCCATGCCGATTGGGAGAGGCGGGCGCTTGGCGTGACCTTGTGCGCCGGCGCCATGGGCGCCTGGACCATCGACGAAAGCCGGCATGCGCGGGAATCGCTGCACCCGGCCGACTACTATGCGTCGAGTTATTATGAAATCTGGATCAAGGGGCTGGAGGTGCTGCTCAAACGCCATGGTTTCGTCAGCGACCGCGATCTGGCCGTGGGCGATGCGGTCGACCAGGCGGCGACACCCAAAAGGGTGCTGAAGGCTAAAGATGTTCCGGCGGTGCTGGCCAAAGGCGGGCCTTGCGACCGGCCGGTCGCTGCGCCGGCGCGGTTCAAGGCGGGCGACCTCGTGCGAACCAAGAACTTTCATCCGACCGGTCACACCAGGTTGCCGCGCTATGCACGCGGCAAGCGAGGCCTCGTCGAGGCTGTGCGCGACGGCTTTGTCTTTCCCGACACCAATGCGCACGGCCAGGGCGAAAACCCGCAATGGGTCTATACGGTGGCCTTCGCCGGCGGCGAAATCTGGGGCGAGGGCGCCGATCCGACACTTGTCGTGTCGATCGATGCCTGGGAGAGCTATCTTGAACCGGCGTGAGACCAGCTCAGTTGCCGCCTTATTGCCCGCCGGTGTCGAGGCGCCGGTGTTTGCCGAGCCGTGGCAAGCGGAAGCCTTCGCCATCACAGTGGCGCTGCACGACAGGGGGCTGTTTTCCTGGAGCGAATGGGCGGATGCCTTGTCGACCGAGGTGAAGCGGCCGGGCGCCGCGAGCGACGGTCACGATTACTACGAGCACTGGCTGGCGGCACTGGAGAATCTGCTGTCGACCAAAGGCGTTGCCGGTAGGAACGACGTCGATATCCTTGCCGCTGCCTGGGAACGCGCCGCGCATGCTACGCCGCATGGCAAGCCGATCCTGCTGGAGAACGACCCGCAGCGGGCTGGGTAAGCTGTCGTCGCCCGATGTTGTTCTCTTTACGTTCCTGTTCGTCGCTGATAGCCTGACCCTGTCGCAGCGGCGTAATTGCCGGCGATGAAATTGATGGTGATGGCAGTCACCTTGTCTTTCCCTCGCGAATCCGGTCTGTCGCGCTGATGGAATTCTCTCCTCAACAGGATGAGGCGCTGAAGGCGGTGGCCGGCTGGCTGAAAACCGGCAGGCCGCAGCTGTTCCGGCTGTTTGGCTATGCCGGCACCGGCAAGACGACGCTGGCGCGCTATTTCGCCGAGCATGTCGACGGCCAGGTGCAGTTCGCCGCCTTCACGGGCAAGGCGGCGCAGGTGCTGCGTTCCAAGGGCGCGGTCAATGCCCGCACCATCCATTCGCTGATCTACCGGCCGAAGGGCGAGGAATCGGTAGCGGACGAGGTGACCGGCAAGACCTCGATGTCGCCGACGTTTTCGCTCAACCGGCAGAGTCCGATCTCGCGGGCCAAGCTCGTCGTCATCGACGAATGCTCGATGGTCGACGAGCAGCTTGGCCGTGACCTGATGAGCTTCGGCACGCCGATCCTGGTCCTCGGCGATCCCGGCCAGTTGCCGCCGATCTCCGGCGGCGGCTTTTTCACCGACCACGAGCCGGACATTCTGCTCACCGAAATCCACCGCCAGGCGCGCGATAACCCGATCATCAGGCTGGCGCTCGACGTGCGCGAGGGCCGCGAGTTCATGCGCGGCGACTATGGCGCGGCGCAAGTGATCGGCAAGGAAGACGTCACCCAGGAATTGGTGCTGAAGGCGGACCAGGTGCTGGTCGGCACCAACCGCACGCGCCGCCGCTATAACCAGCGGCTGCGCGAGCTGAAGGGGTTCAACGCCGATTATCCGCAAGCCGGCGACAAGCTGGTCTGCCTGCGCAACGATCCGGCCAAGGGGCTGCTCAATGGGTCGCTTTGGAAGGTGATGACCTCGTCGCGCGAGACGGTCAAGCCCGGCATCAATCTGCTGGTCTCGCCGGAGGAAGATGACCCGGATCGCGGCGTCGCCAAGATCAAGCTGCTCAAAGCCGCATTCGAGGATCCCGACGCCGACATTCCCTGGCAGCAGAAGAAGCGCTTCGACGATTTCGATTACGGCTACGCGCTGACCGTGCACAAGGCGCAAGGGTCGCAATGGAACGAGATCGTGCTTTTCGACGAAAGCTGGGCATTCAAGGAAACTCGCCAGCGTTGGCTCTACACCGCCATCACGCGCGCGGCCGAACGGCTGACGATCGTCCGATAGGGCTGTCTGGTCCGTCGTATCAGCGCTGGGCGATCGGTCTGGCGTCAAGCCATTCCCAGGCAGCGGCTTCGTCCTTGGCCTCGAAATGCCGGAGTTCGATGGGCAAAGAAGCGGGCAAAAAGGCTCTTGCCTCCGCTATCCAGTTCGGTTCGCCGACCGCCGCGCAGCGGCCGATATGTTCCACGGCATGAGCTATGCCTTGTTCGATCGTCTCATCCGATACGTCGGCCCAGTCGACACCCTCATGGTCGATCAGGCGCACCAGCACGTCGATCTTCGGATGCAGCGCGTAGGCCGCCTCCAGCAATCCGAACAGGTTTTCGGCGTCAGCCGCTGCGACATGGCCGACGACATCGATGGCGAAGAGATCTTCGCGATCGGTGTCGATGCGGCGGACCGCCGGCACGGTATCAAGAAAATTCAACAGGGAACTCCTTGCGTTCGATTTTCTTCGCTCACCTTGGAACACCTGAAACCCTCTGTCTGTTCCCGTTAAAGGCGATATAGATGCGCGCCAAGATCAGCCTGGAGCCGTGCAAATGCCTGCAAAGCTTTCCGTCAACCTCAATGCCATCGCCATGCTGCGCAACCGGCGCGACCTGCCGTGGCCAAGCGTGACCGGGCTTGGACGCATTGCCCTTGCTGCCGGCGCGCATGGGCTGACGGTGCACCCGCGACCCGACGAGCGGCACACCAGGCATTCCGATCTGCCGCAGATCAGGGCGCTGATCGACGACGAGTTCCCGAATGCGGAATTCAACATCGAGGGCTATCCGACCGAGGAATTCCTGGCGCTTGTGGAAAAGCATCAGCCGGAGCAGGTGACGCTGGTGCCGGACGACCCGGCGCAGGCGACTTCCGACCATGGCTGGAACTTCACCGCAGAGGCTGCCTTCCTGACACCGATCGTCAAGCGCCTGAAGAAGGGAGGCTTTCGCGTATCGTTGTTTTCCGGTCCGGATCCCAATGGCATGAAAGCGGCTCGCGACACCGGCGCTGACCGGATCGAACTCTATACGGGCCCATATGGCAGCTATCATTCCGATTCGGCAAAAGCGGCGAGGGAACTGGAGAAATTGGGAAAAACGGCGGATGCCGCACGGGCTGCAGGGCTCCAGGTCAATGCCGGGCACGACCTTGTGGTGAGCAATTTGCCGGCACTGGCCAGGCGCATCCCGGCATTGGCCGAAGTGTCGATCGGACATGGGTTGACAGCCGATGCGTTGGAGTATGGCATGGCCGGAACGGTCAGGCGGTTTCTGAAGGCTTGTGGCTGGTAGAGAGAGGCGAGCCGATAGCCCTGCGTTCCCGGCATGGCAGCGCGGCCTTTCCATCCCCGCAGCATAGAGCACCGCACGTCTATGGGAGTGTCGTCCATGGCCCTTGCCAACGCTGGTAGCGAGGCAGAACCCATCGAACAATCCAGCCACTCCAAGGTCGAGCAGCACAGGACCAAGGTTCTGATGCTGGGTGCGCTGGGCGTGGTTTACGGCGATATCGGCACGAGCCCAATTTACGCGTTTCGGGAAGCGCTGCACGCATCGTCGGGACCGGTAGCGCGCAACGATGTTCTCGGCGTGCTGTCGCTTATCGTCTGGGCGCTGACGATCATCGTCACGATAAAATACGTCGCCTTCGTGCTCAGAGCCGACAACAAAGGCGAGGGCGGCACGCTGTCGCTGATGGCGCTTGCGCGCAGCGCTTATCCAAAGGGAGCCCGGTTCATTCTGGGGATCGGACTTTGCGGCGCGGCGCTTTTTTTCGGCGACGCAATCATAACACCGGCCATCTCCGTGCTTTCGGCTGTCGAGGGCCTGGAAGTGGTGGCTCCGACGCTTGAAGCCTTTGTCGTTCCGATCACTCTTGTCATCCTGGCAATGCTCTTTGCCGTGCAACGGTTCGGCACCGGCCGGGTGGCGGCCGTGTTCGGGCCGGTGACGGCAGTGTGGTTCCTGGCCATCGGCGCCGCCGGGGTCTACCATCTGCTGGACGACCCGTCGGTCCTGCTGGCGATCAATCCCTATTACGCGGTCGCTTATCTTGCCAATACGCCCACCGGTGCCTTCGTCACGGTCGGGGCGGTGTTCCTGGCGGTCACCGGGGCCGAAGCCCTCTATGTCGATCTCGGCCATTTCGGGCGCAGGCCGATCGTGCTGGCATGGTTTTCCGTGGTGTTTCCTTGTTTGCTCCTCAACTATTTCGGACAAGGCGCGTTCGTTCTAGCAAATGGCGGCAAACCCACCAATCCATTCTTCCAGATGCTGCCTGATTGGGCCCTGATGCCCATGGTTGGGCTGGCTACGGCAGCGACGGTGATCGCCAGCCAAGCGGTGATCTCCGGCGCGTTCTCGCTGACGCGCCAGGCGGTGCAGCTCAATCTGCTGCCGCGCATCGAGGTGCAGCATACTTCCGAGATGCAGTCCGGCCAGATCTACATGCCGCGGGTCAATCTGGTGGTCGCGCTGGGCGTGATGTTGCTGGTGGTCGGCTTTGGCAGTTCGAGTTCGCTGGCTTCCGCCTACGGCATTTCGGTCACTGGCGAAATGCTTATGACGACCATCCTGCTGTTCGTCGTGATGCGGTTCCGGTGGAAATGGCAGCTTGCACTGGCGGCCGCGCTCACACTGCTGTTTGGCACGATCGATACCGGATTTTTCCTCGCAAACGTCGTGAAGATCCTCGAAGGCGGGTGGGTGTCGATCACGGTCGCTTGCGGCATGGGGCTGATCATGTCCACATGGATACGCGGCACGCGCTATTTGTTCGACAAGACGCGCCGGAACGAAATCCCGCTGGATTTCCTTGCCGGCAATCTGCTGAAGAAGAACCCGCATTTGGTGTCAGGCACCGCGGTGTTCCTGACCAGCGATCCGCTGAGCGCGCCGACCGCGCTGATGCACAGCCTGAAGCATTACAAGGTGCTGCACGAGCAGAACGTCATCCTTTCGGTGGTAACGGCACCGCAGCCGGTCGTGCCCGACAGCGAGCGCGTCAAGATGGAGACCGTCAACGAGCTGTTCATGCGGGTGACGCTGACCTTCGGCTACATGGAGCAGCCCAACATCCCGCGCGCGCTGGCGATCTGCCGCAAGCAGGGTTGGAAGTTCGACATCATGACGACGTCCTTCTTCCTGTCGCGGCGCTCGCTCAAGGCATCGCCCAATTCCGGCATGCCGGTCTGGCAGGACAAGCTGTTCATCGGGCTGGCGCGCTCGGCGGCCGATGCGACGGAATATTTCCAGATCCCGACCGGACGCGTCGTCGAGATCGGAACCCAGGTGGCGATCTGATACGTGTCTGTTGCAATATTCCAGCTAGTCTGCCGAGAAGGATGAGTCTATCGAGTAAGGAAGACTCGCAATGCCGGCATGGAGCCATTACGTGACGGCACTTGATATTGCAGCGCAGCAAGCGTAGAGCACCGCCCGCTTATCGGAGTGTCGTCCATGGCCCTTACCAATGCTGGTAACGAGGCAGAACCCGTCGAACAATCGAGCCATTCTGAGGTCGAGCAGCACAGCACCAAGGTGTTGATGCTGGGCGCGCTCGGCGTGGTCTACGGCGATATTGGCACCAGCCCGATATATGCATTCCGCGAGGCGTTGCATGCGTCGGCCGGTGGCAACGTCGCTGACCGTGGCGACATCCTCGGCGTACTGTCGCTAATCATCTGGTCGCTGACGATCACCGTCACCATCAAATACATCATGTTCGTGCTCCGTGCCGACAACCGAGGCGAGGGCGGGGTGCTGTCGCTGATGGCGCTGGCGCGCGGCAGTTTCCCGAAACGATCGGCGGTGATCCTCGGCATCGGCATTGTCGGCGCGGCGCTTTTTTTCGGCGACGCAGTCATTACGCCGGCGATCTCGGTGCTATCGGCGGTCGAGGGCATGAATGTCGTCACGCCGACTTTCCAGCCCTATGTGGTGCCGCTGACACTGGTCATCCTGGCGATCCTGTTTGCGGTACAGCGGTTCGGGACCGGCGGCGTAGGATTGGTGTTCGGGCCGGTTACGGCGCTGTGGTTCCTGGCCATCGGCTTTTCCGGCATTAACCACATCATCGCCGATCCGGAAATCCTGCTGGCAATCAGCCCGCACTACATCGTGTCGTTCCTGGCCAACTCGCCCGATGTCGCCTTCGTCACGGTTGGTGCGGTCTTCCTCGCCGTCACCGGCGCCGAGGCGCTCTATGCCGACCTCGGCCATTTCGGCCGCAAGCCGATCGTGCTCGCCTGGCTGGCAATAGTGTTCCCTTGTCTGTTGCTCAACTATGTCGGGCAAGGCGCGTTCGTGCTGGCAAATGGCGGCGTTGTCGGTCATCCATTCTTCGAGATGAACCAGGGCTGGACGCTTATTCCGATGGTCGTGCTGGCGACGGCGGCGACCGTCATCGCCAGCCAGGCGGTGATCTCCGGCGCTTTCTCGCTGACCAGGCAGGCGGTGCAGCTCAACATGCTGCCGCGTTTCGTGATACTGCACACGTCGGAAAAACAGTCGGGCCAGATCTATCTGCCGCGCGTCAACCTGCTGCTGGCGCTGGTGGTGATGTTGCTGGTGGTCGGCTTCGGCGAATCCACCAGACTGGCCTCGGCCTACGGCATTTCGGTGACCGGCAACATGCTGGTGACGAACATACTGCTTTTTGTTGTCATGACACGCATCTGGAAATGGCCGCTCGGCATCGCGGTGGCCTTGATGGCGGTGTTCGCCTTCGTCGATACCGGCTTCTTTGCAGCCAACATCGTCAAGGTGTTTGAAGGCGGCTGGGCCTCGCTTGCCATTGCCGCAGTTATCGTGATGACCATGTGGACTTGGATAAGAGGCACCAGGTACCTCTTCGAAAAAACCCGCCGGAACGAGATCCCGCTGGATTTCCTTGCCGGCAATCTGCTGAAGAAGAAGCCGCATTTGGTGTCAGGCACCGCGGTGTTCCTGACCAGCGATCCGCTGAGCGCGCCGACGGCGCTGATGCACAGCCTGAAGCATTACAAGGTGCTGCACGAGCAGAACGTCATCCTTTCGGTGGTAACGGCACCGCAGCCGGTCGTGCCCGACAGCGAGCGCGTCAAGATGGAGTCCGTCAACGAGCTGTTCATGCGGGTGACGCTGACCTTCGGCTACATGGAGCAGCCCAACATCCCGCGCGCGCTGGCGATCTGCCGCAAGCAGGGTTGGAAGTTCGACATCATGACGACATCCTTCTTCCTGTCGCGGCGCTCGCTCAAGGCATCGCCCAATTCCGGCATGCCGGTCTGGCAGGACAAGCTGTTCATCGGGCTGGCGCGCTCGGCGGCCGATGCGACGGAATATTTCCAGATCCCGACCGGACGCGTCGTCGAGATCGGAACCCAGGTGGCGATCTGATACGTGTCTGTTGCAATATTCCAGCTAGTCTGCCGAGAAGGATGAGTCTATCGAGTAAGGAAGACTCGCAATGCCGGCATGGAGCCATTACGTGACGGCACTTGATATTGCAGCGCAGCAAGCGTAGAGCACCGCCCGCTTATCGGAGTGTCGTCCATGGCCCTTACCAATGCTGGTAACGAGGCAGAACCCGTCGAACAATCGAGCCATTCTGAGGTCGAGCAGCACAGC
>NZ_JAMYSE010000095.1:0-24759 GCF_040321795.1 Mesorhizobium sp. M0244
CCCCCCCCCCCCCGACCCCGCAGCGCCGGCCCGGGGCGGCGCGGTCGTACTAACCTCGCCCCCCCCACCCCCCCCCCCCCCCCCCCCCGCCGCGCGGGCGCGGGGGGCGGGCCCCCCCCGAAGCCCAGCCACGCATGGCGGCCTTCAAGCGATTTCGCCACCGCAAAGACCAGCACGCAAAACGCAAGTGCGGCGGTGGCGACGAACTTGGTGCGCCTGAGCGCCGAAAGCTTGGCATCGGCGTCGGCGTCGAACCGGACGGCCGCGACGGATGCAAGAACCGGGGCTGGTCGTGACATGATGGGCCGCTCCTGATCGATTATGCGAACTTATCTAGTGTCGCCTCCGCCCGAAAGCGCGCCGCTGGCTCGCGGTGTGCACAATCGCGCACACAAACTTGACGAAGGTATTCATCTATTATGCAGCGCCAGTCTGGAATCGTTCCAAACTATGGGCCATATTGACGGCAACCACTGTTATGTGAGGACACAATGCGGCTTACCCGTCAGACCAACTACGCCATGCGCATTCTGATGTATTGCGCCGCCAATACCGAACGGTTGAGCCGCATCCCCGAGATCGCCGCCGCCTATTCGGTCTCGGAACTTTTCCTGTTCAAGATCCTGCAGCCGCTGGTCGAGCACGGGCTGATCGAAACCGTGCGCGGCAGGAATGGCGGCGTCAGGCTCGGCCGCGCGGCCGAAACGATCAGCCTGTTCGACGTCGTGCGGGTGACGGAGGAAAGCTTTGCCATGGCCGAGTGCTTCGAGAACGACGCCGCCGAATGTCCGCTGGTTGACAGCTGCGCCTTGAATTCGGCATTGCGCGAGGCGCTCAACGCCTTCTTCGCCGTGCTGTCGCGCTATACGATCGCCGACCTGGTGGCGGCGCGCCCGAATGTGCGACACCTGCTCGGCATCGACATGCTGGTGCAAAGGGCGCCGGCTGCCTGATTTTTGGCCTCGGCGCTGCCCCTCACCTGCCTGCCGGCATCCTCTCCCCGCATAGTGAGGGGGAGAGGGGCGCTGTCATCGGCCGTTTCGCCAATTCACCAACGTTGCAGGAAAGGCGCCAAGGCTGCGGCCAGCCCTTTCTCCCGTCACTATACGGGGAGAAATGCCCGGCAGGGCAATGAGGGGCGGCGCCGACTTCGACAATTGGCGCGCAAAGCACGAAGCGCGCGGTTGAAGGTCCGTTGAATATCAACAGGCCTAAGCTGCCGACTGCGGCAATACGAACGGCATGTTTCCTGCCGGCAACACGCCGACCTTCAGCCGGCAATCGAAGACTTTTTCGATCAGCTCGTCGCTGAGCACCTGTTGCGGCGAGCCTGTAGCGGCAAGCCTGCCGTGATGCATGACGAAAATCCGGTCGGCATACATCGCCGTCAAATTGAGGTCGTGCAAGATGGCGACCACGCCGCCGCCCCTTCTGGCGAAATCGCGGGCGATGTCCATGATGATCAGCTGGTGCTTGATATCGAGGCTGGACACCGGCTCGTCGAGGAACAGATAGCGCGGCTTGCCGTCGAGCACCGGCGCCCAGACCTGGCAGAGTACGCGGGCAAGCTGCACGCGCTGCTGCTCGCCGCCCGACAGCTCCTGGTAGAAGCGGCCGGCAAAGCCGTCGAGGTCGACGCGCGCCAGCGCCCGCTCGGGCAGGCGCTGGTCCTCGCCGGGCAGCACGCCGGAACGCCCGCCGACCAGGCCGAGCCTGACGATCTCGCGCACCGTGAATGGAAAGGACAGCGTCGTCGCCTGCGGCAGCACCGCGCGCACCGTCACCGCCTCGACTGGCTTCATCGCAGATAGATTGCGGCCGTTGATGGTGACCTCTCCCGAATAAGCAAGATCGCCGGACAGTGCTCTGAGGAAGGTCGTCTTGCCCGAACCATTGGGGCCGACGATGGCCGCGATTTCGCCGGGCCGCGCCTCGAAATCGACATTGGCGACGATGCGCTTGCCGCCGATCGCCACCGAGACGTCGCGCGCTTCAATCATGCCCGCACTTCGATCATGAAAAGCCCCTTTCACAGGTCGATGACGCCGCGCTTGCGCAGCAGGATCCACAGGAAGAACGGCGCGCCGGCGACCGCGGTGACGATGCCGATTGGCAATTCCGCCGGGGCCACGATGGTGCGGGCGACCGCATCGGCCAAAAGCAGCAGCGCCGCGCCGAGCAGCGCCGATGCCGGCAGCAGGTAACGGTTATCCGGGCCGATCAGCAGACGCAGCAAATGCGGCACGACGATGCCGACGAAGCCGATGCCGCCGCTGACGGCAACGGACGCGCCGACCGCTGCCGAGACGCCGACGATCGCGGTGTATTTCAGCCGCTGCACCGGGATGCCGAGATGGCCCGCGGTGGCCTCGCCAAGCGCCAGCGCGTTGAGGCCGCGTGCCAGGAACGGCATTGCCGCCAGCGCCAGCACGATAACCGGCCCGACCGAGCTGATCTTCTGCCAGGTTGCGCCGCCCAGCGAGCCGAGCTGCCCAAAAGTCAGGTCGCGCAATTGCCGGTCGTCGGCCATGAAGATCAGGATGCCGGTCAGCGCCATGGCAAGCGCCGCCAGCGCGATGCCGGCGAGCAGCATGGTGGCGACCGAGGTCCGGCCTTGCCGCGTCGCGACCTGATAGAGCAGCAATGTCGTTGTCAGACCGCCGCAGAATGCAGCCAGCGGCAGAGCCAGGGTGCCGAGCGCCGAAGTCAGCGGCGCCAGCATGGTCGAGCCAAGCACGATGACGGCCACCGCACCAAGGCTCGATCCAGCCGAAACGCCGATCAGGCCGGGGTCGGCCAATGGATTGCGGAACAGCCCCTGCATGACGGCGCCGGACACGGCAAGCGATGCGCCGATCAGCACGCCAAGAATGACGCGCGGCAGGCGGATGTCATGGATAATCAGGCGGTCGCGGGCGCTCAATGCCGCGTCGCCGGGCAACGCGCTGAACAGCCAGTCGTGCATGACGCCGATGGCCGAGGCATCGGATGCGCCGGAGGTCAGCGACAACAGCACGGCGATAGCCAGCCCGACGCAGAGCAGCAGGATGACGAGGCGGGCGCGCCGCGAACGGTCACCCTCGGCTGCCGTCGCGATAATCCCCGCCGCACCGGCGATCGAATGATCGGCCATCGCGCTCAATCCGCGACCTGGCCGCCATAGAGCGCGACGGCGAGGTCGTGGATGGCGTCGGCCGTTCGCGGGCCGAAGCCGAGCAGGTAGCCGCCGTCCATGCGGATCAGCTTGCGGGCAGCACCCGCCGGCGTCGAAGCCACGGCAGGGTTCGAAAACAAGTCGTCATCCGGCGTGGCTGGCCCGGCATTGTTCATCATCAGGATCACGTCAGGCCCGGCGGTGATGACGGCCTCGTCCGACAATTGCTTGTAGCCGGCAAAGCCGTCGATGGCGTTGACACCGCCCGAAAGCTTGATGATGCCGTCGGCGGCGGTGTCGCTGCCGGAGGCAAGCAGCTTGCCGCCCTGCATCGACAGCACGAACAGGATGCGCTTGCGCTCCTTGATCGACGCGGTCTGGTTTTCGGCTGCCTTCAGCTTCACCTCGATCTCGGCCGCCACCGCATCGGCCTTGGCGTCGGCGCCGAGCGCCTTGCCGATGATGTGGATCTTTTCGAGAATGCCTTGATTGTCATAGCGCTCGGGCACCTCGATGAACGGGATGCTCGATTTCTTCAGCACGTCGACTGCTTCCTTCGGTCCGCTGCCGTGCAGTGCCAAAATACCCGACGGGTTGACCGACAGCACACCCTCCGGCGACAGCTGGCGCATGTAGCCGACATCCGGCAGCTCCATCGCCGCTTGCGGATAGCGGCTGGTCGAATCGCGCGCGACAAGACGATCCTGTTCGCCGAGCGCGTAGACGATCTCGGTGATCGAGCCACCGATGGCCACGATCCTCGAGCGGTCGGCGAAGCTTGCGGTGCCTTCGGCGGCCTGAGCCGGCATCAGCGCGGCAAAAGCCAGGAAAAGGGCGATCGCCGGCCCGAGCGCCAACCTCAGAACAGGCGGCGGCCTGGAGAAAAGAACCATCGTCGTTTTCCTCAGGCTGCGGTCGGGCTTGGGATGCGCGGCAGGTTCTCGGCTAAAAAGCGCCAGTCTTCGCGCTCGCTTTCGCCCTCATGCCGCTTGCCGAAAAACTGGATGATCATCTTGCCGTCGCTGCCATAGGCTTCGAGCGACGTGACATGGCCGTCCTTGGTCGGCTTGCGCACGGCCCAGACTTCATGGATGTGGTCGGTCCGCAGGTGCAGATGGAAGGTTTCGTCGAGCACGTTGAGCCATGGTCCCATCGGCTTGATCGAAGTGACGGGGCCGGAATGGATCTGGATGCAGCCGCGATTGCCGACAAAGCACATGATCGGCATGGCGCCCGCGGCGGCGTGGTGGAACATGGCGCTCACCGCATCGTTGTCGACCAGCCAGGCGTAGTCCTGGCCGACCATGCGCACCGCCTGGCGGCGGCTGAGCTTCAGTGTTTTCAACATGCCGAAGAACTGGTGCACGTCGGTCAGCTGGCTCCAGCGGTCGCGCAGATCGTCGACGCTCGCCGGATTGTCCGCCGTCTCGGTCTCGTCGTCGGCCGCTCCCGCTGAAATCGCCACCGCCGGTTCCTGGTTCGGCGATTCCAGCCCGGCCACCAGCTTCTGATAGGCGTAGAGGTTGGACGCAGGTCTGAGATGCACCTTATGCACCGCCTCACCTGCAGCGTCGAAGAACTGCAGGCTGCGGCGAATGTCGGCGCCGTCGCGCTTTTCCACGGCAAAGCCGTGCGCCCAGACCTTCGGGAAAATGCGCAGGTCGATGTTTTCGCCGAGCACCATGGCATTATGATTGCCGGTGACGACCTTGTCGTAGACGCCGATCTTCTCGTGCACCGCGCTTTCATTGCGGGTCAGCGCCATCACCTCACCGACGGCTTCCAGGCCGGTCAGGAGGTCGTTGACACGCGGCTCGACGCGCACGACCCCGTCGCCGCAATGCGCGGCGACCAGTTCGGCCTCCGAAATACCGAGTTGGGCAGCGAGGTCGCGCTCGCGCATCTTCGAATTGTCTGCCCGTGCCCGCCGGATCTCGTGCGGGGCGGGTTTTACGCGCTGGTCCATTTCTACACCTACTTGTTGAGGATGAGCTTGCCCTGCCGGGTGATCTTCAACCGGTAGAGCGCACCGTGATGCTCGATGCCGATCTCGTGTTCGCCCTGGAACAACGTGTTGCTGGACAGCGTTCTCACGGCCGATTGGACCCGGTCGAAACGGACGGAATTTTCGTCGGAACGGCGGACGCGATAGCGAAAGTCGCTGGGATTGTGCGTGTTCATTGGTTCGATCCCTTTCCTGTGCCGGGCATCTGGCTCGGCGCTGCGTGAATGCCGATTCAATTCTTGACTCGAATGATCATGTTATCTAGCAGTGCAATACCGGAGTAAATGAGTCAACATTTAAGAAGCCGGACGCGATGAAAAATGCCAGCGAGCCCCAAGCCAGCCAGCATCGAACATGGATTTTTGGAGTTGCAGCATGGGGTTGGCGAATTGGGGACGGCTGGCCGGCAGCGGCCTGGCGCGCGGGTCGACGGCAAGCAAAATGGGGTCTATGGCAAGCAAAATGGCTGCATTGCTGGCCGGCGCGGCGGCGATCCCGCTGCTCGCCACACCGGCCGGCGCCCAGCAGGCCGCCCAACCGGCAACGGACCAGCAGCAGGCTGACCCGGCACAACAGCCCGAACAGGCAAAGCCTGCCCCGGCGGGTACCACGCTGCTCGACAAGATCCTGATCCTCAGCCGCATAGGCGAGACGGCGATCGAGTCGCTCGCTTCAGCCAGCCATGTCGATCAGGAACAGCTCGAGCGCCGCATGGCGACGACGCCCAACGAAATGCTGTTCGGTGTGCCGGGTGTCGCGGTTCAGGCCGACGCAAGGCGTGTCAGTTCCAGCATCAACATCCGCGGCCTGCAGGACTTCGGCCGCGTCTCCGTCATCGTCGACGGCGCCCGCCAGAATTTCCAGCGCTCGGATCATGGCACGCAATCGACCTTCTACATCGATCCCGAGTTGATCAAATCCGTCGATGTGATCCGCGGCCCGGTCGCCAATACCTACGGCTCCGGGGCGATCGGCGGCGTCGTGTTTTTCGACACCAAGGATGCTCAGGATTTCCTCAGGCCCGACGAAACCTGGGCGGCATCCGCGACCGGGCGCTACGAAAGCAATGGTGAGGGCTGGACCACCAGCGCCACCGGCGCGTATCGGATAAACGAGAATTGGGACGTGCTCGGCAATATCGTCTACCGCGACTATGACGACTACAAGGATGGTGGCGGCGACACTGTAGCGGGTACCGGCTTCGACGTCTTGAGCGGCCTCCTCAAGACGACCATCCGCCCCAGCGAAAACAGCGAGCTGAAGCTGGGCTGGATTGGCTCGAGTGACGGATGGACCGAGACCAGCGGCAGCGCGCCGGTGAACGACGCCGACCTGAAGGCGAATACCTTCACGGCCCGCTACAACATCACCGATGAAGACAAGAGCTGGCTCGATCTCCACATCAACGCCTCCTACAACAAGACCAAGCTCGATCTGACAACCCTTGTCCCTCAAAACAGGTTTGATCCGGTCACCGGTTTGCCCGTACTTCTGCCGGCGGGTTCGAAATCGACGTTCGACATCGGCACCTCCGGCATCGACATCTGGAACACGTCGAGATTCGAGACCGTTGGGATCGCGCATGAGCTGACCTATGGCGGCGACTGGGTCGGCGACGATGTCGAGACAGGCGGCACGGCAGGCGGCGACAGTTTTTACACGCCCTCGGGCGATAGAAACGTCTCCGGCGCCTACGTCCAGGACAAGCTCACCTGGGACTGGCTCGAGGTCATCGCCGGGTTGCGCTACGACAGCTACAAGCTCGACAGCGATGTCGGCGAAACCTCGGGTGACCGGCTGTCACCACGCATCACAGTGGGCATTTCGCCCTTCGAAACCGCCAGCCTTTCCGGGCTGCAATTCTACGGCACCTACGCGGAAGGCTATCGTTCTCCATCGCTGTCGGAGACCCTGATCAGCGGCAATCATCCGTCAGGCGTCAGCTTCCCGTTTCTCCCCAACCCCAATCTGAAGCCTGAAACCGGCAAGACCGTTGAGTTTGGCGTCAATTACAGCACCAACGGCGTCATCCAGGCCGACGACGCGCTGCGGCTGAAGGCGGCCTATTTCAACAACAATGTCGACGATTACATCGACGGCGTGACGCTCTCGCCGTTCGACCCGACCAGCGGCTGCCCGTTCGGTCCGGGCATCCCGATCTGCTTCCAGTATCAGAACTTCGCCAAGGCCAAGATTCACGGTTTCGAGATGGAGGGCGTCTATGACGCAGCCTGGGGCTTTGCCGGGCTTTCGGCGTCGTTCACCGATGGCCACACCATCTCCTATGAAGGCGAACGGGCGGACCTTGTCACCGTCCCCTCCTCCCAGATCACGGGGCAACTCGGCTTTCGCTTCCTCGAGGACAGGCTGACCGTCGGTGGCGAGGTGCAATACAATGGCAAGCCGCAGGGCAACCCGGTGGCCAAGGACTATACGCTGGTCAATGCCTTCGCCAGCTACCAGGCGACCGACAATTTCAAGGTCGATTTCCGCGCCGACAATCTGTTCGACGTCAAATACGCCAACCCGCTGAACGCGTCGACTACCAGCGTCGTCTATGAGCCAGGCGTCACCCTGAAGCTGGCGGCGACCATGCGCTTTGGAGGCTGACGACAATGACTGGCGTGACGGCATTCCTTCGTCTTTTGATCGCGGCGCTGGCAATGTCGCTTGTTGCGGCTCCGGCATGGACACAACAGCAAGCACCTGCGCTGATCCTCGAGCTCAACGGCGCGCAGCCTTCCGACAAGGGCTGCCGCTTGACCTTTGTGGTCACCAACAATCTCGGCGCCGATCTTTCCAAGGCGGCATTCGAGATCGCGCTGTTCAACGAGGCCGGCGTCGTCGACCGGCTGACCGTGCTCGACTTCAAAGAGCTGCCGGCAGGCAAGACCAAGGTGACGCGTTTCGACGTTGCCGGCACGGATTGCGGCAAGGTCAGCCGCGTGTTGATCAACAGCGCCACGGAATGCGCCGGCGCCGAGCCGAATGCCTGCATGCGCGGGCTGAAGACGCAGACCAGGACCGGCATCGCCTTCGGGGTCTGAATTTTGGGACTGGAACCCGCATTCGCACGAAACACCGTCGCATGGCCGATGGCCGGTTTCCTGCCGCCGGAACCGGACGATCCGGATTTCGCCATTCCGCGCGGGGCGCTGCGGGTTTCGCCGCGCGACAGGCCGGAAGACAATTACATCGCCGATGCCGACGGCGAATTGACGACGGTGCCTGCGGAGCCATTGCGGCAGACGCGACAGATGCAACGGCGCCGCAACTGGACGGTGGCGATCGCCTGCTCTTGCGCATTCCACGCAGCGGTGGCGCTGGCCTTCCTCACGCTGCCGGACGACAGACCAAGCATCGAAGGCGCCGACCAGCAGGGCGACATGCTGCTCGGCGCCGATCCGCAGCAGGCGGCCGGCGATATCGGAGACGACCCGGAAGTGGCCAATGTGACGATGGTGACCATGCTGGACGCCAAGCCGGTCGAAACGGTCGAGGCGCAGGCGGCCGCGGCAGAGGAGACGCTCCAGCCGGTCACCGATGCGGCGGAAACATCCGACAAAGAGGTGGTTGAGCCGATCAGCGAGGCGACCGCGGACACCACTGCTCTTGCCGACCGGACCGAGCCTGCGCAACCTGTCCAGCCGGCGCGCCAGGACCCGTCGCCCGACATTCTTGCGACAGACGGGCTGGTGCCCGCCGACGACAATGCCGTGCCGCCGCCAGTCAGTGCGGTCGAAACGGCCGAGCCTGCCGAGACGAGTGCGCCGGCACCAACCGACGCGGCGCCGGCCGAAACGGTCGAGACGACCGAGACCGTCGTCGCGGCGGAAGAACCGAAGCCGGACAAGCCGAAGCCCAGGCAGCCGAAGAAGGCAACCGCAAAGAACAAGCCGGCCAGGAAAGCTGAACCGAACGAGGCTGAAAAGCCGGCCCTGCGCAAGAAGGCGGGCAAGGCACTGGCCAAAGCCGACACCAAGAAGAAAAAAGCCGGCTCTGGCGGCCGTGACGAAACGGATGGCGCGCGCGGCATGACCGACGGCAAGAAGGAGGGCAAGATCCTGACCGCCAGCAGGGGCGGAAAATCCGGCATCGGCAATGCAGCCGTCACGAACTATCCCGGCAAGATCCGATCAAAACTGGTGCGGGCCTTCAATTCGACACGGACGCGCGCCACGGGCACAGCCACGGTTGCCTTTACTGTCGCCTCGAACGGCAGCGTCCGGTCAGCCAGGCTGACGGGCAGTTCAGGCGTTGCCGCGCTGGACAAGGCCGCACTCGACGCAGTCCGCCGGGCTTCGCCGTTTCCCCCGATTCCAGATAGAGCCGGTCGCTCGGCCTGGCAGTTCGAGGTGCCGCTCGGTATCAGGTAACGATCATCCACAAGGCCATTTGCCAGCAGGCTGATTTTGCGGGCGTCATTTCTGAAAGGACAGCCAATGTACATAGCCATGAACCGCTTCAAGGTGCAGAACGGCTCCGAGGGCGCCTTTGAGGCGGTCTGGAAGAACCGTGACTCCAGCCTTTCGCAGATGAGGGGTTTCAAGGAATTTCATTTGCTGCGCGGCCCGGCCAACGAGGCCGAGGGCTACACGCTGTTCGCCTCGCATACGGTGTGGGCGAGCTACGAAGATTTCGTCGCATGGACCAAATCCGAGAATTTCCGCGCCGCGCATCGCAATGCCGGGTCCAGCAAGGTGCACTATCTCGGCCATCCGCAGTTCGAGGGCTTTTCAGTCGTCGAAGGCGCGTAGCTAAGCTTATGCCGCGGCCAGCAGGCTGGCATTGCCGCCCGCCGCCGTGGTGTCGACGCAGACGGCGCGCTCATGGGCGTAGGCTGCCGGATTGAGCACTTCGCTGACCAGCGGCACGATCGGGCCGGCGCGGTCAGCGATGACCTTGCGCACGATGCGCGCGGCCTCGGGCGTACCGGAAAAGGCAACGACATCGACCCGCAGCGAGCGCGCTTCGACCGGGTCCGGACGGCCGTCGATCGCCGCCAGCGGCAGGCCCTTGCCGGTCAGCGCCGACAGTGCCGCCGGCGCGCCGGGTGCGACGGCAAGCACGGCATTGCCGGCGGCCAGCGCCTGGATCGTCTGGGCAAGCAGCGTATCCGCGTCGGGACCGAGGCAGAGCACACGTCCGCGCGGCGACAGCGACAGCGTGTTGGCCTCGCCGGTCGGCCCGGGCAGGTCGACCTGGCCGAAATCGATGCCGGCGGCAGCGCCGATGGCCGCGGCACCCTTGCCGCGCAGATGCTTTCTCAGGATGGCGACGCGGTCCGGCCGCATCGACCAGCCGCCAAACGCCGGATCCGGCAGATTGTCGGCAAGCTCGGTCGCCGTCACCTTGCGGCCTTCGGCAAGATGGGTGCCGGCCTCCGGCCCCTTGCGGAAGCGCCTGAGATAATGCGGTCCGCCGGCCTTCGGCCCGGTGCCGGAAAGCCCCTCGCCGCCGAACGGCTGCGCGCCGACGACGGCGCCGATCTGGGTGCGGTTGAAGTAGATGTTGCCGGCATGGATGCCGTCGACGAAATGCTGGGCGCGGCCTTCGATGCGGGTGTGCAGGCCGAAGGTCAGGCCGTAGCCCTTGCGATTGATCGCGGCGATCACTGCATCGATCTCGTCGGCATCGAAGGTGGCGACATGCAGCACCGGGCCGAACACCTCGCGCTCCAACTCTTCGATGCCCTTGACCCGAAAGACGTGCGGGGCGACGAAGCGGCCATCCTTCGGCGCTTCGAGCTTGGCGATCAGCCGGCCCTGCAGGCCCATTTTCGTGCAATAGTCGCGAATCGACGCTTGCGCCTCGTCGTCGATGACCGGGCCGACATCGGTCGAGATCCGCCACGGATCGCCGAGGCTGAGCGCTTCCATCGCCCCCTTCAGCATCGCCAGCATCTTCTTCTCGACGTCCTTCTGCACGTAGAGAATGCGCAAGGCCGAGCAGCGCTGGCCGGCGCTCTGGAAGGCGGAGGCGAGGATGTCGCGCACCGCCTGTTCGGGCAATGCGGTGGAATCGACGATCATGGCGTTGAGGCCGCCGGTCTCGGCGATCAGCATGGCATCGGGCGTTGCAGTCTCGGCCAGCTGCTTTTCGATCAGCTTGGCGACCTCGGTCGAGCCGGTGAAGCAGACGCCGGCAATGCGTGGATCGGCGGTCAGCGGGCCGCCGACCGAGGGACCGTCGCCGGGCAGAAGCTGGATGACGTCTTCTGGCACGCCGGCCTGGCGCAGCAGTTCGACGGCGCGGAAGGCGATCAGCGGTGTCTGCTCGGCAGGTTTGGCGATGACCGAATTGCCGGTGACGAGTGCCGCCGCAATCTGGCCGGTGAAGATGGCCAGCGGAAAGTTCCACGGCGAGATGCAGGCGATGGCGCCGCGCGCCTCCGTTCCCACTTCGGCATTGGCTGCCTCGGCAGCATAGTAGCGCAGGAAGTCGACCGCCTCGCGCACCTCGGCGACGCCGTCGGCCAGCGATTTGCCGGCCTCGCGGGCGGCAAGCGCAAAGAACTCGACGGCGTTCGCCTCGTAGAGATCGGCGGCGCGGTTGAGGATGGCGGCGCGCTCGGCGACCGGGCGCCTTGCCCATGCCGGCTGTGCCTCAACAGCGAAGCGCACGGCTGTCCCGACCTGCTTGGCGCCGGCCTCGCTGACCGTGCCGACCACTTCCGAAGGCCTCGCCGGGTTGACGACCGGACGCTGCTTGCCATAGCCCGCCGCGCGGCTGATCGGCTTGGCGTGCCAGCGGTCCGGGCCGGCGAACTCAGCCCTGGCCTTGTCGATCGCAGCCAGCGTCAGCGTGTCGGTGATATCGAAGCCCTTGGAATTGCGTCGGCTGGGGCCAAAGATCGCCGACGGCGGAACGATCGCCGGATTGGCGGCGGGGCCTTGTTTCTCCACCGTTTCGAGCGGGTCGCGGGCAATGTCCTCGGGCTCGACCTCCTCATCGGTAAGCTGGTGGACGAAAGAGGAATTGGCGCCGTTTTCGAGCAGCCGGCGGACCAGGTAGGCAAGCAGGTCGGAATGCGCGCCGACCGGCGCGTAGATGCGGCAGCGCGTGCCTTCGGCCCGCCGCACCGTCTCATGCAGCGCCTCGCCCATGCCATGCAGCCGCTGGAACTCGAATGTATCGCGGTCCGTCGTCATCGACAGGATGGCGGCGACGGTGTGGGCGTTGTGGGTAGCGAACTGCGGATAGATGCGGTCGGTCATCGACAACAGCTTCTTGGCGCAGGCCAGGTAGGACACGTCGGTGTTGGCCTTGCGGGTAAAGACCGGATAGCCGTCGAGCCCGAGCGTCTGCGCCCGCTTGATCTCGGTGTCCCAATAGGCGCCCTTGACCAGCCGCACCATGATCGTGCGGTCGTATTTCCTGGCCAGCGCATAGAGCCAGTCGATGACGAAGGCGGCGCGCGGCCCGTAGGCCTGCACGACGACGCCAAAGCCGTTCCAGCCGGCAAGCTCCGGCTCGGCCAGCACCCGCTCGATCACGTCGAGCGACAAATCGAGGCGGTCGGCCTCCTCGGCGTCGATGTTGAGCCCCATGCGCGAATGGCGCGCCGCCAGCGCCAGCGACAACAGCCGCTCGGCCATGACAGGCAGCATCGTTTCCTTCTGCGTCACCTCATAGCGCGGATGCAGCGCCGACAGCTTGACCGAGATGCCATGGTTCTGGCGGATGTCGGGGCCGTTGGCGCCGGCATCGAGCGAGGAGATGGCGTCGGCATAGGCCTTGAGGTAGCGCAATGCGTCGGCCTCGGTGCGGGCCGCCTCGCCCAGCATATCGAAGGAATAGAGATAGCCCTTCTGCGTCATCGGCCGGCCGCGCCTGACGGCCTCGGCGATCGTGCGGCCGATCACGAATTGCTCGCCCATTTCGCGCATGGCGGCGGCGACTGCCTTGCGGATGACCGGCTCGCCCAGCCGGCGCACCTTGGCGCGCAGCGGGCTTTCGATGCCGCCCTCGCCTTCATCAAGCACGCGGCCGGTCAGCATCAGCGCCCAGGTCGACGCATTGATGAAGATCGAGCTCGAGCCGCCCGAATGCGCCGACCAGTCGTGCGGCGCGATCTTGTCGGCGATGAGGTCGTCCATCGTCTCTGTGTCGGGCACCCGCAGCAGCGCTTCGGCCAGGCACATCAGCGCCACGCCCTCCTTGGTCGAGAGGCCGTAGGCCGACAGGAACACTTCCATCAGCCGCGGATCGGACGAGCCGCGCACCGCCCGCACCAGATCGGCGGCACGGGCCGAAATCGCCTTGCGGTCTTGCACGGACAGCCCGGCTGCCTCGGCCAGCCGCTTCACCGACTGGTCCTCGTCAGGCAAATAGTTGGCACGGATCTGCTGGCGGATGGCGTCGAGCGCTGGCATGGCGGTCCTGTAGAACGAGCGTACGGGAGCGGGCCGGCGGTCACCGGACCGAATGGCGCAAGCTAACATAAGTAGGGATTTCGGTCGGTCCAAAGAAATCGACAGGACAGGTCGATTGATCTACTGTTTGGCCAGTTTATCTTCGATTTGCCTGGAAATCTGATGACAGAAGACCAATTGGACCGCATCGACAGGAACATCCTGTCGGCGTTGGGTAGCAATGGCCGGCTTTCCATGTCGGAACTGGCGGCAAAAGTCGGCCTGTCGAAGACGCCGGTGCAGGCGCGGGTGAAGCGGTTGGAGAAGGACGGCTTTATCAGGGGCTACCAGGCGATCATCGACCGCGAGCGCATGGGCGAAGGCCATGTCGCCTTCGTCCAGGTGAAACTGTCCGACACCCGCTCGGCCGCGCTCGACGCCTTCAACCGCGCCGTGCAGGCGGTGCCGGAGATCGAGCAGTGCCACATGATGGCGTCGAGCTTCGACTATCTGCTGAAGGTCCGCACCACCGACATCGCCGCCTACCGCCGCGTGCTCGGCGAGCGCATCTCCGCTTTGCCGCACGTCGCCCAGACCTCGACCTTCGTCGCCATGGAGACGGTGAAGGATCGCTAGCCGCTCAATGGCTTCGCCAGTTTATCCGGCTCGTTGAAGGCGCTCCTGAAATTGCTCCTCGATCGCCCTCAGGAAATGGTCGGACGCCGACGTCCATCCAAAGAGCGTCTGCACGAGCGTTATCGAGGCGTCATGATTGCTCCTGGGAGCATCCGACGCGATGGGCTCGCTGGTGCAGTCCGTCAGCAATATGCAGTGATAATCCCTGAAAAAGGCATCCCGAATGGTCGACTCTACACAAACGCTGGTCGTGCACCCTGTCACGATCAGGTGTTTGACGCCTGCGGTCTTCAGGACCGCATCGAGTTCGGTCTCGTAGAAACCGCTGAACCGGGTTTTGTAGAGGACGACATCCCCTGCCTCCGGCTTCAGGTCATTGACGATATCTGTTCCCCAAGTGTCACGGATCAGAATCCGGCTCTCGCTGCCATCCGGCGCTGTCATGTTCTCACCGACGCCAAAGATCTGGAGATGTCGGACACGATTGGGGGCATCCGATGTCCCGAGATCCGAAAGGTCAGAATGATATCCCATCTTCAGATAGATGACGGGCAGTCTCGATTTGCGAGCGGCCGCTATTACACTTGCAGTAGGGCGGACAGCCCGTTGAATCCCGGAAATGTCGATGCCGGCTCTGTCGAACATCCCACCTTTCGAGCCGAAGTCATTCTGCATGTCCACGACGAGAACTGCAGTCTTGGCGGGGTCAACTGAAACAGGTTGAGGCTTTGCGTCGATGACAAGTGGCTGCATTTCATCCTCCCACACCTGAGGGATCGCACTTTGCGCCTTGGTTATCATGATCAGCGACGCTGCATCGTGTCAACAATCGTCTACATCGTTGCTTTGGCGGCCTAGAAACTGCTTGCCGCAGACAAGTCCAAACCTCACTCCGCCAGCGTCTTCAGGAACGCAACCAGCGCCGCCCGCTCACGATCCGAAAGCTGCAGGGGGTGGACTTCGGACACGCCTTCGACACTCGCCGGCGCCTTCGAATAATGCGCCACGACCTCGTCCAGCGAGGAAAACTGCCCGGCATGCATATAGGGCGGCCGGGTGGCGGCACCCCGCAGCGACGGCGTCTTATAGGCGCGGACGAGTTCCGGCCCGGCCTTGACCATGAAGCGCAGCTCGCGGCAGGCATCGGCGTCGCCGTCGCGAAAGGCGCCGAAACAGTTGAACGGATCGGCCTCGACCTGCGCCACCGCGTCGACGCGGCCGCGATCCGGCGGCAGACCCGCGACCGGCGGCACGCCGGTGTTGTGAAAACTGCCGTCGGCAAAACGCGGGCCGTTATGGCACGTCACGCAATTGGCCTTGCCGATGAACAATTTCAGGCCGAGGATTTCGTCTGGCGAAAAGGCGGCGTCGCCTTTCGGCTTGGCGCCCGCCACCAGATCAATGGCAAAGCGGTCAAAGCGCGTCTGCGGCGGCGCGATCGAGCGCTCGAAGGCGGCGATCGCCTTGCCGATATTGGCGAAGACGTGATTGACCTCCTCGGCCTGCGCCTCCGGCATGGCATTCCAGGCCGCCTTCTCGGCATCGGTACCGAGCGGACTGGCATTGGCCGGCACGCCGGAAAGGTCGGGCAGCGGCCCGAAGATACGCTCGTAGCGCTCGCCGAAGCGGGCCTTGATGTAATGCGCGAAGGCGGCGCGGTTGCCAGCCTGCTCCAGCGGATTTTCGAGCGGGGTCAGCGCCTGCGCCCACAGGCTGTCGCGCCGCCCGTCCCAGAAGAACCAGGGATCATGCGCGACGCCGGCCAGCGGCATGGTGCGCCGGTTGGTGCGGCCAACGCCGACGGCTTGCGGCAGGTCGTCCTGGAACTGCCGGTCGATCTTGTGGCAGGTCGAGCAGGATACGGTGCCGTCGCCGCTCATCCCCGTGTCGAAAAACAGCGTCGAGCCAAATGCGGCGGCTGCCGGCACATCGGCGAAGCGATTGGTGGTGTCCGGCTTCAGCGACGGCAGTCTCGACAGCGCCAGCGAGGCGATGGTCTGCTTTTCGGCGTCGGAAAATTCCGGCCTGCCGCAGCCGACAAGCACCGCCACCATCACCAACGCGAGAAGACTGGAAAGCTGGCTCATCTGTGGCTCACAGCACCACGTTGAAGACGACCGTGTCCGAACCGGCCGCGGCCGAGATGGCAAAGTGCAGCTGCCACCATCCGCTCATCGTGAATTTCACCCCGTCGATGCGATAGCGTCCCTCGCCGAGGTAATCGGTAGCCTGCGGGCTGGTCGGCAGACCGTGCTTGTGCTGCGGCATGCCGCCGGAAATCGTGATTGCAGCACCTTCCACCGGCGCACCCTCGACGGTTTTCAGTGTCAGCAGCCAGGATTCCAGTTCGCCCTGCCGAATGACGCCCTTCTCGGGCTCGAAAGTCGCCACGAACAGCTTGTTCGCCGTCGTCTTGGAACGGCCTACGTCCGAGCTGCGCTGCGGCGCATGCGGCGCCGTCAGATAGACGACGGCCAGCACGCCGGCGAGCAAGGCAGCCAGGCCGAGGCCTCCAAGAAGATAACGCCATAACGATGCCAAACCCATTCCTGTTCTGCGAATAACGTTTCGCTGAGCGGATCGCGTCCCACGCCCCTGTGGGAAATCGCGCCCAGCGCAAGAATCCGCCAGCGCCAAGCATGGCGCTGCCGATCGCAAAAAGCTACAGCACCGCAATCGCAGGGATGGAGGAGAACTTCATGGCAGGAAATGGCGTCGCCTCGATCGGCGAGTGCATGCTCGAGCTTTCGGGCCAGGCCGGGCCGAACTGGCGCATGGGCTTTGCCGGCGACACGTTCAATACCTTGTGGGCGCTGCATGCCTTGAGCGGCGAGCGGCCGGCGACCTATGTATCGGCGTTCGGCGACGACCCGTTCTCGCGCGACCAGATCAAATTCCTTGCTGAAAACGGCATTGGCATCGGCGCCAGCCCGGTCATACCGGGCGCCCGCCCCGGCCTCTACGCAATCACGCTGACCGGCGCCGAACGCTCATTCACCTATTGGCGCGCCGATGCAGCCGCGAGGCAGCTCGCTTCGGACCCAGCCGCTTTGGCGAAAAGCCTTGAAAACCAAGCGCTTGTCTATTTTTCCGGTATAACCTTGGCAATCCTCGACGACAATGCGCGCAAGACATTGCTGACGGCCGTGGCCAAAGCGCGGGCGGCCGGGTCGCTGATCGCCTTCGATCCCAATTACCGGCCGCGGCTGTGGCGCCAACACGAGGAAGCGCAGGCCGCCATGCTCGAGGCGCTTGCCGTCGCCGACATCGCGCTGCCGACTTTTCCCGACGAGCAGATGCTGTTCGGGGACGCAGCACCGCACGCAACCGCCGAACGGCTGCGAAAGCTGGCCGGCGAAGTCGTCGTCAAGAACGGCGAGGAACCGGCGCTGATCGCCCGGAACGGCAGCTTGCAATCGGTGCAGGCGGTGCATGTCGCCGCCCCCCTCGACACCACCGGCGCCGGCGATTCCTTCAACGGCGCCTATCTCGCCGCCCGCCTTGCCGGCCATGCCCCGGAAGAAGCGGTGCAGCGTGCCCATCGCGTCGCCGCCGCCGTCGTGCAGGTGCGCGGCGCCCTGGCGCCGTTCGAGACGTTGAGGGCAGCTTTCGAAGGAATTGCTATCTGACCTTGATGACGACCTTGCCCTTGGCGCGTCCTGTTTCGACATAAGCCAGAGCCTCATTGGTCGCTTCGAATGGAAAGACCCGATCCACAACCGGGCGGATCGCGCCGGATTCGATGAGGGAGGTGATCTTGCTCAGCTGATCGCCCTGCGCCCACATGAAAAGGAACGAAAACCTCACGCCACGGCGCTTGGATTTGGCCCGGATACCGCGGCTCAGAAAGCGCAGCACCAGCCTCAGCATTAAATTCAGTCCCTTTTCCCTGGCAAACTCGGGATCCGGTGGACCGGAGATGGAGATGAGCTTCCCACCCGGTTTCAGCACGCTCAGGGATTTTTCGAGTGTTTTGGCGTCCTGACTGTTCAAGACGACATCGTAGCCCGACAGAACTTTCTCGAAGTCATCTTTCCTGTAGTCGACGACAACATCGGCGCCGAGACCTTTGACCAGATCGGCACTCGCTGCGCTCGCCGTTGTCGCAATGGTCGCGCCGAGGTGCTTGGCCAACTGAATGGCGAATGTTCCCACGCCGCCGGAACCAGCCTGAATGAAGACCTTCTGTCCCTTCTTCAGGTTTGCCCTTTCAATGAGCGTCTGCCAGGCGGTCAGACCGACCAGGGGAATCGAGGCCGCCTCCTCCATGCTGAGATTCTCAGGCTTCAAGGCCACGTCGGCTTCGTTCACGGCGATGAATTCGGCGAATGTCCCAATCCGGCCATCGCGCGGCCGCGCATAAACATCGTCGCCGCCTTTGAACTTGCGGACTTTCGATCCCACGCGGATAACCTTCCCAGCCACGTCGTGGCCCAGGATGAAGGGTCGGCGATAAGGCAGGATGAGCTTGAATTCTCCGGTTCTGATCTTGGAATCGAGCAGGTTCACCCCTGCGGCATGGACCTCGACCAGGACATCGCTGTCCTGGAGCTCCGGCTCCGGCATCTCGGCCAGCCGCAGAATGCCCTTTTTATTATGCTTATCGACAACGAATGCCTTCATGGCAGTTACTTTCTAAAAATGTCTGTTGGTGTTCCGGGACGAAACAAGCCGAACGTTTTCAGCTGCATAGCCGCCCTGCGGAAAGGCCTCAGTCCTCGAGGAAGGACAGGGCTTTCGGGACAAAATCGGCATGGTTCTGAAAGACCCCGCCATGCCCGGCATCCGGGTAGATAACCAGATGCGCCCCCGGGATACGCCCGGCGAGATCGTAGGTATTGCTGCTCGGCACCATCCTGTCCTGGTCGCCGTTCGCAACCAAAGTGGGAATGCGGATGGCGCTCAGATCTTGCGGCGCCTGCAGTCCATAGGCCTTGATCGCCTTGAGTTGCGCGCCGAACGCGCTCAGCGATACCGCCTTGTCCCGGTTGGTCCGGCGCTCTTTCAGCCGTTGCAGAAATGCGTTTGCGGCGCGGCGCCCATTCGGCGTCCTTGTGAAGAAGAGATAGTATTTCGGATCCCGCAAAGTCAGCGCGCCCTTGATCATGTCCACGATCGTCAGCGGCGTCACCTTGTCGATCCCTTCGCCACCGGCCGGGCCTGTGCCAGCCAGTATGAGTTTGCGCACAAGCTCAGGCTCAGTCAGCACAATCTGCTGCGCCACGAAACCGCCGAGTGAAAAGCCGAAGAGGTCGACTTCTTCGAACCCCAGCGCCCGGATGAAGGCGACCGCATCCCGTGCCATGCCGGAAATGGTCGACGGAGTCTTGCCACCCGAAGCGCCGATGCCACGATTGTCGAAGGCAATCACCCGCCGGGTCGCAGCGAGGCCATCGACGATGCGCGGATCAAAATTGTCCAGCTGAGCAGCCAGATGGTTGAGCAGGACCACCGGCACGCCCGTTCTGGGCCCGAGTTCCCGGTAGGCAAAGGCTGTGCCGCCGACATCGACCGAGCGCGTTGGCGCGTCCTGGAACAATGCCGCCGAACGCGGCGATCGATTGGATGTATGTGTCATGCTTGGCGCCTCCGTCTCGTAGGGCCTGACCAAATGCGTTGTGGTTGCTAGTCGCATGTGCGTGAAATCCGCTGGCTCGCTGTTGTTCAGACCGGCAAGCGGAACTGCTTGCGCAGGCTCTTGTCGAAAATCCCCGCGGGGGCAAAGCGGCGCAACAGGCTGACCTGGCGCGCTGCCTTGCCGGCGGTATAACGCCGTCGCGGACTGGCATCGGTCGCCGCCTTGACGACCACATCCGCCACCACTTCCGGCCGATCGGCTTTGGGCATCACATCGCCCAGCAGCGCCTTGAACCCGGCTCGAGCCCGATCGTATTCCTTCAACAGCGAATCCGGCTCGATGCCGTTCTGGTCGAAGACGGTGCGGACGAATGCCGGCTCGATGACAGAGACGCGGACGTTGAAGGCGCGCACCTCGTGGTCGAGCGATTCAGAATAGCCTTCGAGCGCGTGCTTGACTGCCGAGTAATGAGCTGAGTATGGCGCGGGTACCAATCCCAGAATGGAGCCGATATTGATGATGCGCCCTTGGCCGCGCCGCCGCATCGACGGCAATATCGCATTGGTCATGCGGATGACGCCGAACAGATTGACGTCGAACAGGGCTTGTACCTGTGCGACCGAGGATTCCTCGGCGCCTCCTAGCAGACCGACACCGGCATTGTTGACCAGGAGGTCTATCCGGCCGGTCTGCGCCAGCACGGTGGCAACGAGCGCATTGACGGCCGCATCATCGGTCACGTCGCATGCCAGCATGGTCACTCCATTCGGGCCATTACTGGTCTTGCGGCGACTTGTCCCGAAGACAGTGAACCCCGCCCGCGCCAAGGCCTCGGCGCTGGCGCGGCCGATGCCCGAGGAGGCTCCGGTCACGATTGCGGTTTTTTCAGAATTCCCATTCATTTTGATGTTCCAGGTTCGAGAGGTCTAGCTTATTTCCACGAATTGAATTATGGTCGTAATATCAGATTATGAGCATAATGCAATAGCAGGACAGGAAAGAAAGATATGCGCTACGAAAAGGGGCGAAAGGACGCGTCACGCAGCCGGATCATGGAGGTCGCCGCCGAACGTTTTCGATCTGACGGCATCGCGGCGTCCGGGCTGGCAACCATCATGAGCGACGCCGGGCTGACGAACGGCGCCTTCTATCCGCACTTCCAGTCCAAGGCGGAGCTGGTCCGTGAAAGCGTGGCGGCGGCCCTGGACGCGCAGTCGCATCAAGTGCAGGAAGCGTTGGCCGCCGGCGGCCCGGAAATGGCCATAGGGGCATATCTATCGGCCGAGCACCGGGACAATCCTGGAAAGGGCTGCGCTTCGGCCGCGTTGTTGCCGGAAATAGCGCGGCAGCCGCCTGAAACGCGGGCCCTCTATGCCGAGCGCGTTCAATCCCTGGTGCGCCAGATCGCCGAAGCTCTGCCGCCGACCGAGGATCCCGAGGGCGCTGCGTTGGGCATGTTTGCAACGCTCATCGGCGCGCTTCAACTCGCGCGCGCCGTGAAAGGAACGGAATTGTCGGATCGTATCCTAGCGGCGGGAGCAGATGCCGCAAAGGCGATGATCCGGGCGGTTCAAGACGAGGTGGCCTCCTGAGGGCAGCCCGGATTATTCGGCCGGCTCGAATCTGCCTTGCACCAAGACTGTCTCCACCGGCCCAAGCGGATTGATGATCCGGCTCTCCAGGACTTCGATAAGTTTGCGTCCAACACCCGTCATATCCACGGAATGAACTCCGATCTTTGCGGGCAGGAAGCGTGCCAGCCGCGTGCTGTCACGGGTGACGATGTGAACATCGCGGCCTGGTGTAAGACCCCGCTTGCCGAGAGCGTGCAACGCTCCCAGAAGGCCCAGTTCGTTGGCGCACGCCAAGCCCGTTGGCGGATCTGATGACGCCAGCAAGCGATCGAACCAGCCTGCGCTCGATTCCATGGTGAACATGCCATGACCGATCAGCGATTGGTCGATCGGAATACCGGCCTCGGCCATTGCCCTTCCATACCCGGAAAGACGCATGGCACTCGCCTGGTCCTCCGGAACGAGAAGTTGCAGCGCAATGCGTCGACAGCCCTTATCCATGAGCCGCCGGGTCGCCTCGTAGGCAATCTGTTCATTGTCTACATCGACATAGGGATACGCGACATCCAGGTCGGTTCTTCCAAACGCGACGAATGGCATGCGTTGATCCAGCAGCAGCTTGACGCGCGGATCAGCCGACACCAGGCGCGTGATGACCAGGCCGTCTGCGCTGCGCGCCTGAAGCTGCCGCTGCACACTCTCAACGGGATCGTCGTCGGGAGTGGTGGAATAGATGGACAGACTATAGCCGGCTTGCCGCGCCGCCAGCGTCATGCCTTCGATTAAAGGAAGCTTCAACAGATCGGACAGATGGTCTCGTGTCTCCATCGGGAGTACCGCCGTCAGCGTCTGCGTTCGACCGGTTTTGAGCGCGCGACCATGATGATTTGGTAAATAGCCGACCCGCTTAGCCGCCTCCTTGACGCGAGCTATGGTCGAGGGCTGCACTTCCGGCCCATCCTTCAGAGCGCGGGACACCGTGGTCACCGACAGGGAAAGTTCCGCGGCGATCTGCTTTAGATTGGCCATTGTTCGCCCGACTTCATTTGCGAAAGCGCCGGCTGATTTGCTGACCGCCATAGCGTTACCGAATTCGACATCCCGGTCAATCCAAACTCCCATGGGAAGCAGCTTGACTCTAGCGTATTCAGATGCAATCGTAACGTTACGATTACAAAATGATGGCTCTTTCAAGCGATATTCCATAAAAGTTGGGGAGGAGAACCTATGTCCTGGCTACGCATTTCCTTAACAGCATTCGCAATCTCGGCTGCCCTGCCCGTCCATGCGCAGACGGTCACCATCACGACCGCAGGTGGCGATTATGGCAACGCCATCAAGGAGGCCATGTGGGGGCCGGCTGCAAAAGAGCTTGGCTATGATGTCCGCGAGGAGACGCAGAGCGACGGCCTGGCCGCCCTGAAGATGCAGGTTACCTCGGGTGCAGTCACGACCGACATCGTCCACCTGGGTTCGCCGGAAGGGGCCCAGGCTGCCGCACAATCGCTGCTGGAGCCGCTCGACTACAAGATCATCGATCCGAAATCCGTGCCGGAGGGTGCAAAGTCCGACTACTGCTATCCGTTCGATTCCTATGGCACCGTCATGTCGTGGAACACCAAGACCTATGGCGAGAACCCGCCGAAGACGTGGGCGGAATTCTGGGATGTTGCCAAATTTTCTGGCCGTCGCGCGTTGCGCGCCAATGCGCAAGACTCGATCGAGATCGCGCTTCTCTCCGATGGCGTGGCACCGGCGGACGTCTATTCCGTGCTCAGCACCCCGGAAGGGCTAGAGCGCGCCATCAAGCGGCTTGAAGCGATCAAACCAAATGTCGCCGTCTGGTGGACCTCGGGCGCCCAGTCCGCGCAGTTGCTGAAAGACGGTGAGGCGGATTTGGTCATTACCTGGAACGGACGCGCCCAAACCGTGAAAGCAGATGGCGGCGCGGCTGACTACACGTTCAAGGGTTCGGTCATCGGCACGGACTGTCTTGGGGTGCCGAAGGGAGCGCCGAACAAGGAAGCCGCGATGAAGCTCATCGCAGCGATGACGCAGCCCGCGCGCGTTGCGAAGCTGACCGATTTCATTGCCTATGGCCCAGTCAATCCTGCGGCATATGAGGGTGGCCTTATTCCCGAGGACCGTCTGAAGACACTTGCGACCGCGCCTGAAAATGCTGGCACTTCGGTGTTTTCGAATTCAGAATGGTGGGTCAAGAACGGCGAGGCCGCCCAAAGAGCCTTCGATGAAATGATGGCCCGCTGACTCTCAGCTCTAATGCATGTCGCGCAAAAGTGTGCAGCGCTTTTGCGACAACGACATGCATGAAAACAAGAACCTAAAGCGTGTCGCGTGAGGCCGGTCGAACGCGACGCGCTTTAAGGCTGGAGCACATGATGAAGTCGCTCGCGATCACCATCGAAAGCGTGCACAAGGCTTACGGGTCCTACGTCGCACTGGATGATGTTTCGCTCGACATTCAGGCTGGCGAATTCCTCACGCTGTTAGGGCCATCGGGATCTGGCAAGACCACGTTACTCATGGCTCTGGCCGGTTTTGTCCGGCCGGATTCCGGTAAACTTCTCTTGGGCGATCGAGACATCACCCGCCTGCCGCCCAACAAACGAGACATCGGCATAGTATTCCAGAATTACGCCCTGTTTCCGCACATGAACGTCCTGGCGAATGTCGCGTATCCGCTGGTGCTGCGCAAGGTACCGAGAGCGGAGGCGCGTCAGCGGGCCCTTGACACCTTGGCCCGCGTGAAGCTGGATGGCCTGGCGGAGCGCAATGTTGCCGCACTATCCGGCGGCCAACGTCAACGGGTGGCATTGGCGCGGGCTATCGTCTTCGAACCGCGCGTGATGTTGATGGACGAGCCGCTGTCGGCGCTCGACAAGAATCTGCGCGAGACCATGCAGTATGAGATCCGGCGTCTGCATGACCATCTAAGGATCACCACAATCTATGTGACCCACGACCAGCGCGAAGCGTTGATTATGTCTGACCGGATTGCGGTGATGAACTCTGGCCGCATCCAGCAGATAGATACGCCGCAGCGGATTTATGATCGTCCATCGACCCGCTTCGTCGCGGAGTTCATGGGCGAGGCTAACATTGTGGCGCCAGGCTCGGCGCGCAGAATCGATGGCGCCGAAGCATCACGCGAAACCCTGATGATCCGCGCCGAAAGCTTCCATCTTGATGCGAAGCTCGTCGGGGGAGACGGAGTGGCTCTCGAAGGAATACTGCGCGCCAAAGCGTTCCGCGGCGAGAACTGGCTTTTGACGCTGGCGCTTGACGGCGGGCAAGAGGTTCTTGTCTGCATTCCGGCAGCGCTGGGGGGGGGGGGGGGGGGGCGGGCGGGGCCCGCCGGGGGGGGGGGGCGCGCGAGCCCGCGCCGGGGCGGGGCGGGGGGGGGCGGGCGGGAGGGGGGGGGGGGGGCGGGGGCCCCC
>NZ_JAMYSE010000096.1:0-24581 GCF_040321795.1 Mesorhizobium sp. M0244
ATGACAAAGCGGCGCCAATGGCGTGAACAGTTCGGCGTTCAAGACATGGCAAGACGAAGATTGACAGCACGTTGCGGTTGAGGAGCTGGCAAAACGCAGGCTGTGTGCAAGCGAATGGGTTGGCCCCGCTTTTCATTTTCCGCGTAGCCTGTGCCTGTGGCTGCCCGCGCCACAAGGCGTTGGTGCACAAATGTGGCATTAGGCACAATCAGCTCTTTGATGCCGCCTGCTATGTCGGCCTTGCCGGGCAGCGAACGGACTCCGGGCGTGCGCACGCCCTCATGCGGTTGAGAACGGCGCAGCCGATGGCGACCTCGGTCTGCTGAGCCGAAAAGGAGCGGGCTCGCAGGCGACGTCCGATCAGCCCCTTGTAGCGCCCGACGGCGGTCTCGATCAGGGCGCGCTTGCCATAGCCGGTGGACGCCTGCCAATTCAGCCTTCCATCATTGGCGATCGCCGTGATGTGACCGTCCCTTTGACCGGGTGGTCCGGTGTCATCACTCTCCACGGCCGTTGAACGTGGCGGGATGACTATCCTTGCGGTGACGCTGTGTTGCAGCACCGCGCAGTAGGTGGGACCGCCATCATATGCTCCGTCGGCCGTGAATTGGTCGATCTCTGCGTCGATCCGGTCGAGCAGCGGCTTCACCTGCGAGGGATCGTCGCCGTCCTAGTCGGTCAGACAATGGGCGATGATCTCGCCGCTGTCGGCATTGAGAACCAAATGCAGCTTGCGCCAGGTCCGGCGTGATCTGGCACCGTGCTTGTCTTCCAGCCATTGGCCGGCGCCGTAGACTTTCATCCGGTGCTATCGATCAGCACATGCAGCGGACCGTCCTCGGATGCCGCTGCCGCTTGGCCGATGGTTCCCATATCTGCGCCCGGCGGCTTAGCGTCGTGTGATCGGGAACCGGTAGATCAAGCCCCATCAGATCGAGCAGCGAGGTCGCCAATCCCTCGCTCTGGCGCAGACGAAGCCCGAAGACGCATCCCAGTGTCAAGACCGCCTCGATGGCGAGATCGGAATAGCGGGGCTGGCCGCCGCGGGTCGTTCTTCGCGGCGCATGCCACCTGGCCAAGGCTTCTTCTGTCAACCACAGCGTCAGACTGCCGCGCCGCCGAAGGCCCGCCTCGTATTCCGGCCAGTTTGTCACCTTGAATTTCATCTTCGCGCCTCGTTGACGGCGGCTGGCATTGTGTTTGTAGGGCATCGGGCGAAGATCATGTCGTTGGCGATCTCGCCTGCCTATCGGCAAACCCTTGAAAAATTGTTCCACGCACCAACGCCTCGACAAGCACCTTTCTTCATACATTTCCCGAACGACCCGCAGCGCAAAGCCTCCCCATGAGAAAAGAGCTTCCCATGTCTTTCACGCCATTGATTGACCCCGAGATCAAGGCCCGCTACCCGGATTTTCATCTGATCAGCATTGTGGTGCGGAACGCTGGAATCGACGTGCCGGATGCACAGGCGTTGAACGACACGATTGCGGCGGCGGAACAGGCGGCGCTTCGCGATGACGCCCAAAGGGACGCCCGTCTTGCGGCGTGGGCCGTTGCCTACGAGGCTTTCGGCACAAAGGCCAATCGAACGCCGTGCTCGGCCGCCGCGCTTCTCAAGCGGGTGCGGAAAGATGGCTCTCTCCCGCGGATTTCCCCACTGGTTGATGCCTACAATGCCGTCAGCGTGTTGTATGGCGTTCCGATTGGCGGGGAAGATCTCGATCTCTACCAGGGGTCCCGAGACTTTTAATTGCGAAGGGAGCGGAGCCATTCGACACGATCCAGCAAGGTGAAATGGTAACCGAGCATCCCGAACCGGGGGAAGTCATCTGGTGCGATGATGCCGGTGTCACGTGCCGCCGCTGGAACTGGCGACAGGGGCGGCGCACCATGGTCACGGTCGATACCCGCGCCATGTGGCTCGTGCTGGAAGCCCTCGGCCCAATGTCAGCTAAACAGATGACGGCCACCGGAGAGCATTTGATGGGCTTATCCAAGCGTTGTGCCCGGGTGCGCGAATCGAAACCGCGCGGATCGACGAGTCCACTACATCTCGTGTCCCTTAGGGCATGGCCCACCTCTCGGAGAAACACCCCACTCAGCCCTGTCCGGATCTGGCGCTCCTTGCTCGCTCCGCTGGCCTACACAGTTGATTGCGAACGACCCAGAACGGCTCTCGAAAACGAGCGTCGAACGAAATCAGATCACCGCTTGTTCTCCCTTAGCGTTGTTTGGCGTACTTTTATCGCGATGCCCTCTTGTGGGGCGTGCCATAACGCAGTTGATGATCATGCCTGACTACGAAGCGTCGGCCGCCGATAGTCTGGATACAGCGCTCGCTGTGCTCGATGAGGTATTGTTATCGCCTGAGATCTGACCACCTCATCCCAGCGGACAAAACGGGGCAGGGAGGGGGGCTTTTCAGAGCCCGGACGCCTTGGTGAGATTGACGCGGAAACGATCGCGCCGGCGCTGATACTTTCGCGTCATCTCGGCCGAGGCGTGACCGCGCTGCTTTTGCACATAGCGCTCGTCGACCTCGGCCGAGGACGCGAGGCCGGCGCGCAGCGAATGGCCAGCAAACTTTTGACCGCGTTCGCCCTCCGACAGATCGCCACGCACGCCGGCTGCGAGCGCCGTGCGCTTGACCAGCCGCGCAACTTCCTGGTCGTTAAGCCGATCGGCGCCGACTCTTTTGCCTTGCCCTATTACCCTTCGGAACAAAGGGCCATGGCCGATCCGCGCCAGCTTCAGCCAGGTTTGCAGCGCGACCACCGGGCAGGTGGCGTCGGAGCCGCGGCCGACCTCGACCTCGCGCCAACCGGTTTTGCCGCGCAGGGTCACCAGCACGCCCTTGTCAGGAAAAAACTCAATCCAGCCAGAAGAATCCTCGGTCTGGTCGCGACCAATGTCGAGCCCGACGATTTCCGAGCGCCGCAGCCCACCGGCAAAACCCAGAAGCAGCATTGCGCGGTCGCGCAGCCCGCGCAGCGTGCCGCGGTCGAGGGTCTCGAGCATGGCGATCAGATCCTCGGGCAGGATCGCTTCCTTCTGCCGGGGAGGGGAGGCGTGGGTGTTGCGAACGCCAGCCATCACCGTGGCGATATGCCGGTCCTTGCGGTCCAGCGGCTGGCCGCGCTGGGCAAAATTCCAGGAGAGCGACGAAAGCCGGCGCTCGATCGTCGCCACAGAGTTTGGTTTTTTCTCCCCTGTTACCTTTCCGGACGCGCAGGCGGTGATGTAGAGTCCGACGGTCTGCGGATCAGGTGGGAGCACTTCCAGACCCTGCCGGCGCGCCCAGGCGCAAAAATGCTTCCAGTCGGCTGCGTAGGCGCGCCGCGTGTTGGCCGAGCTGGCCGCCTCGACATAGTCGCGCGCGCGGCCGGCGAGCGCCTCAAGATGCGCAGGCAGGCTGGGATTGGCGATGGCTGGAAGGGGAGGGGGCGAGCCGCAGTCGGCATCGCCCATCTGCATGACGACGTCGACGATGTCGGGCATGTCGTCATCGCCGGAAGCAGCCGATGATCTTGGAGCGTCGTCAGTCATGCTCATGCCGGTTCGATATTCGTTTGGGAGAAGTCTTTGCCGATGAAAAGCAGCGGTTCGTCTGCACGCTTTGCCAAAGCATAGGACAGGAAATCGGCAAAATTCAGCGCCGCCGGGTGGTGGCCTTTGCCGTAGGTCAGCCAACCCTGGGTCGCCAGATCAACCAATTCGGAGTCGACAGGAATGATGTCGGCCTCGCTTTTGCGCAGCCAAAGATCGATCTCGGCCAATGCGTGTTCGCCGCGCCTGCTGACCAGCACCATGCGTGCCTCGGGCACCCCGGTTGCCGGGACCAGTCGGATTGGGTCGGAGACCAGCGCTCGTTCCAGCCTTGCTGCCTCAGGCTCGCTCCGAAGGATCGCTACAACAGCTGAGGTATCGATCACCATCAGTTCGGGATTCCATGCTCGTCATACCCGATGATCTCGTCGTCGCTGCGACTATCCAGTTCAGGCAATCGTGCCACTCTTTCTCGGATGGCGCGCAATTCTGCCAGCAGACGCTCCTGAGCGGTCTCTCCAAAGCCCAAGCGATGCAAGCGCTCGCTCAGGGCCTGATGAATGGCTGCCGTCTTGCTGATACCCTGGCGGCGCGCGAGTTCGTCGGCGAGAGCCACGGTGGCCGGATTTTTGATGTTCAGGGACACGAAAGACTCCAAAATTCTACCTTTCTGGCCTATTCTACCATGTCCCCCAGCCCCCGTAAACAACGAATGATAATGCAAGACTATCGTTCGTTTCAAGCACACGACAAGCACAGCGCTTTCTATCCATTTTTGTTGTCAAAAGCGCCGCCATGATTCATCGTGCTGTCGATGATTCTGCGTCCCAAACCCTCTCTACGCCACGACGCCACGCTTGGCGGGGCCCCTTCGATCGCGAAGATGGCAACGGTGCCGGCCTGGCTGCGCCGCGCCATCCCGGATGCACAAAGCCTTGCGAGCAAAGATGTTGAAGACGTCGCGCTCACAGCGGGCGCTGCCATCGGCGCGCTTGACGCGGTGGTTCACGGCCAAGCGCGATGGGCCGGTGCCTGGCGGCAGCGCCTGGCGCTAACGGCTGCTGCGGTAACGGCGAGGCAGGCCGGCCGCGTCGAGGATGAAGCGGCATTGCGCGATGCCGTGCTGCTCACACGACCCGGCGACAATGTCGGGCCCGCCGGTCTTTTGCTCCTCGCCTGGCGTCGGCTGGCGGCCTGGCCGGCTGAGGAATTGCTGACGGCGAAAAACCTCGCTGCGGTGCTGGAAGATCTCGGTCATGCCCGCGACGACGAGGCGGTCCGCGATCTGACGGACGATCTTCGGCAACTCGCCGCCAGGGACGGGACGCTGGGAATGACGACCGGCGCCATCGCGATCGCCGAACGCCACGGCTTCGGCCGCGTCCTCGGAGCCTGGCTCGCCGATGCCCTGCTGGCGCAACGGCTGGGTTGGGCGCATGCGGTGCCGCTGCTGGGCGCCGATGCGGCCTTGGGCACAAGCGCCCGCCCGCGTCGATCGGCAGCCGGCTCGGTGGCGACAAGCATTGAGACAGATCCCGAACGTGCCAAAAGTCTGCTTGCCGCGCAGGCACGCGCTGCGTTGCGCGCAATTGATCTTTCCGCTGAGCTCGAGCGCCGCGCGGACCGGCTGCTTGCCATTGCGCCAAAACTCAGGGCCAAGGCGGCGGACATTGTCGTCGAAAAACTGCTGTCCGACGACGCGACCGTCGCATCCGAAAAGATCGTCGGCATGAGCGACCGCGGTCTGCGCCGCCTGTTCGACCGGCTGGTCGAGTTCGGCGCCGTCCGCGAAATGTCCGGCCGACCGACCTTCCGCATCTATGGACTGTAAGATATGGCAGAAGCGACGCACAGACGGGGTAAGGGTCGGCCAGATGACAGTCGACCAGGCGACCGCCTGTTTGATCGGGAGCTGGATCACCTGCGGCCGGAGGCGCGCTGGCGCGAATGGATGCCTCGCGTCGAGGCAACGATTTTTGCGGCCAGCGAGCCGGTCAACCGCGAAACGCTGGCCCGCATCGTCGGCAAAAGCTGCAGCATTGATCTCCTCATCGACGACATCCGCGAAGAACTGCGCGGTCGGCCCTATGACCTCGTCGCCGTCGCCGGCGGCTGGAAGCATCTGACGCGGCCGGCCTATGCCGATGCCACCTGCTGATATGTCGCACGCGTTTGCCGCACCGCTTTTTCCGCAAGGAAGCGTGCAATTTCGGCTTGCATAGAATCCATCGATCCCCCAATCGATCACTATGGTAAGTGTGCTTCAGGTGCCTACGTCCCGAAGGCCAGCGGCTACTAAGCCTTGCTTATGCGTTCAACGCAATCTATATTCTGTTGAACACAGGAGGTTCCGATGGCCGCGCAAACACGGACCGCTTCAGAAAGCGAAGCAAAGGCCGCATCGACCCGCAATAAGCTTGTACTCGAGCAAGCGAAAGCCGCCGGACTGCTCGGCGCGGCGAAGAATACCCGTCTTTCGGGGCGAGTGCCTTCGGAGTTGATCGAGGCGGCCAAGAAGCGCGCTCATGTCACCTCGGACACGGAGCTGTTGGAATTGGCGCTGTCGCGCCTGGCTCTCGAAGATGACTTTGGCGCCGGCTTGGTCGGACGCAAGGGCAGCATCCCGGCGGACATAGATCTTGGGTTTTGATCTTTCCGAGGCCCTCCGATCGCTCAAGCCGCAAAAGTACACCGGAACGCTGGAGCGTAGGGCCGATGATGATCTCCCATGGGTTGCAAACGAACCCGCGATCGGGGGACCAGTGTTTCTGGATACGTGCGTCTATCTGGATGTCCTGCAAGGACGAGCACCGGTTGAAGTCGATACGCTGCTTACCTATCGCCGATGCCACCATTCCGCAGTCTGCCTTTCTGAGCTGACCCACGCCTTTGGCCGGCTCGACCCAAAGCATGCCTCCACAAAAGCTGTCCTCGAGACAATCAAAGCCACGGTGGAGGACATTCCGGACCACCGTCTTCATGACCCGGATGCAGCGATGTGGGGACAGGCCGGTGTGTTGGCTGGCTTGCTCTGCCGGCTGAGCAATCTGCCCAAGGGGCAGGGGCACGAGCGCCGCTTCGTAAATGACGCCCTCGTATTCCTGCAGGCGCGTCAGTTGGGGGCGGGCGTGCTGACCGGCAACGTCCGCGATTTTGATTTCCTTACCCAGATTCTGCCGACCGGACGGATCATTCTCTATCGAGCTCCGCCGGGACCGCAGACATCATGAACGTCACGGTCGGCCCTCCTGTCGATATTCTCCACGAACTGGAACAGCTGGGTCGGGCGCCGGCGACTGACGTTAATCACCTGCAGAACACTCCGGCGTTTCTGCGTTTTGCGGAGTTATGTCAAACTCGATACCCCCAGATTAGAGCTGGCTCCATGCTGCGACTTTCGCTTGCCTCAGCATTGCGGCAGCTCGGCTTGGCCTGTCTCGTCGGTGGCCAGGGTTCTGGGTTGGCAGCGAGTGCGGCCGAAATATCGGATGGCCTCGACAAAGCCATCCGGAGCACGGCATCGAGGCGACTGCACCTGTGCCCGCTCGATCTGGCATCGCGCCTTCCGACGATCTCCTTCGGTCCAAATCAGGTGCGGTGCTTTTCGGCGACGGAGCTTGAGGAGCTTTTCGACGTTTTGCGTCTTCATCGGGCGAACCAGAACTGGTCGTTCGATAGCAAACGCTTCTCCGAGTTCAATTGGCTCGTCGTCGACGAGAAGGTTTCCCACGACGACATGGGTCCCGACGGGAGAACACTGCCCGGCCTGTTCGTGAATCTTAGCCAGGATTTTGGACGAATCGAACCGCACAAAACTAGCCTCCCTTCATCTGTCGAAGCTGCGCTTTTTGGACTCCTCACAATCCCCTGGGAGCAGATCGCTGAATACAAGGACATGGAATGGCGTGGTTTTAGAGTTCCTTGGGTCTACACCGTCGACTCTGACGTGTTTGCTCGTCGGGTTCCGCCACCTTCTCCAGACAGCCTGAGCTGGGAGCCTGCATGGCAGTTCGATGTCAATGGCGACGAGCATGAATATGAAGCGCCGGTCGCCTATCCGCTAAATGATGACAGCGACAGCGCAATTACCTGGCTGACCGACGACGCGTGGAGTGACATTGTAGCGGCGCGCCGGACGACGTTGTTCGACCGTCCTGTTGCGCACTTCTTTGTCCGTGGATTTCAATCAGAAGCCATCGACGAGTTTCTTGCCCATATTTCAACGATCGAGGCGGCGCTCGGCTTGCCTTTGGATCATGACCCACGCGCCCGAAAAAAGATCGAAGGAAAGAATCCCGGCGCGACGCGCCGGGCCACGCTTCGCATTTCCGGACTGCTCAACGATGGTTCGTTTGGGAACGCCTATTCCAAGCTTTTCGGGCTTAGGAGCGATTTCCTACACGGGAGGCCGATGGCGGACATATCCGGGAACGATAGACGAAGTGCCAGAGAACTCGCTCGCAAGGTGGTGTGCGGGCTTATTGGCGCCGTATCGTCGGATCCGATGGTGAACCGCGAACAACTCCTTGATGGCTTCCTGGATAGGGGGAGCCAGCTAAGCCAGCACGGCGGACCGCCCGCAAGTGAGGCTGCCCATGGCCATTAGCGTCTTGCCCCCGAGCCGCCAGGGCGTGCAGAGTTTTGCAACAAAGTTCGCGCTGCAGCAGGACAGATGGAACGATCTTTCCTTCATGACGCTGTATCACCTCTACTATCAGGTCGAGGGAAGCCCTCCTACTTTGATCGGGCCGGTCAAGATTCTACAGCGAGGCCAAACCACGCAAGACGGCATCCTGATCACCGAACCATTCGACCGGCTTCCGCCTGACTTCGGCTCTGTTGGCAGCTCACTCGACTATTACCAGCGGCTCAATGAGATTGCTGGGGAGGACCGAGATGAGATTCTGGGCTCGTTGAACGACGTCGTTGCCAACTCGCAACTAGAGCCGCTATTCAGCCAGGAGGAAGGCTGGCGAATATCTCTGTTCCGCGACAATCCGGAACCCGAGGGCTTCCTTTCCGATGCTAGACAGATTCACTCTCGCAATGCCAGCGAGGTTCCAGACCTCCATCTGTCGTTCACATTCCATCCGGCCGGATGGGCGGCGCCGATCCAGCTCTATTTCGATGCGCCGAGCCCACTGTTTTATTTCGGCCCGACACGCGAACTTGGCCCCAGCAAGCGCAAGGTCTTGCTCCCACGGCGAGTGATGGTGCTGATTGGACGCAACGGATCGGGCAAGAGCACCTTCCTATCGCGCATCGCACGGGTCGCGTTTGCGTCGCCATCGGACAGAACGTGGCCTCAGTTGACCGCCGTCGGCGTGTTCGATCCACCGTCAATTGGCTTCATGCGCATTATCGCGGTTTCGTACAGCGCGTTCGAGAACTTCTCCGTGCCCGGGTTGTATGAGACTGAGCTCGAGCAGATCGCATCGGACATGGAGAGGGGGAGGCGGTCGCTACGTCTACGCCGGCCTTCGCGACGTCGTTGCCCAAGTGCGAGAGCAATTGTCATCCGCACGGGCCAAGCCGACGGACGTGGATGAAAGAACTGTCCTGGACATCGAGGATCGACGATCGAGTACGAAACTGAAGTCGCTCGAGCAGCTCGCTGACGAGTTTGTTCGCCTAATCGGGCAGATCGCGGAGCATGGAGATGATGCGCTGTTCGATGCTGCTCTTGCGCTGGTGCTCGCCGACGCCTCGTTTGCCGATGTTGCCGGGACGGATCGACAGGCTCTGCTTGGTGCCAATCCCCGTTCAAGCTTTCTCGGATGGAGCACAGGCCACAAAATCACGATGCATGCGATCGCCTCGCTGGTGGCACATACGACGAGAAAATCCCTCGTGCTCTTCGACGAGCCTGAGACACACCTTCATCCCCCGCTCATTGCAGCGGTCATGCACGCCTTGAGATTGGTACTGGAAGAAAAGAACGCGTTCGCAATCGTGGCAACGCATTCACCGGTGATCCTCCAGGAGACGTTGGCACTGCACGTGAGGGTCATAAGGCGGATCGGATCGGAATTTGAGGTCTTTATCCCGCCACGAGAGACATTCGGCGAGAACGTGGGAACCTTAACCCACGATACCTTCGGTCTGACTTCTGCCGCGACAGACTTTCATGGGATTCTTGATCTACTCATTCAGGCACACAATACAATCGAGGACGTGAACCAGCATTTTCGGCCGGGCCTTAGCGGGCAGGCGCTCGCATACGTGCTTGCGGGCCTCGCCCGGAAGGCTCGCCAGTGAGAACCCTGCCATGTCCTTCTCGCGAGGAGGCGCAAGCCTACCTCGTGCGCGCTATCGAGACCTACATTCACGCCGGTATTGCGAAAGGCTATGCTGCGACCCAAGCTGAGATCGACAGCGTGATTGCCATCTACGACGCTTATGACGCGGGTTTGGGGGGCCCCGCGGAAATCCTAAAGGGCGGCGCGCTTCTTCAGCAGTTTCGCGACGCGATCTATAGCGGGTATGACTTCACCCAAGCGGGTGGCAAGTTAGCGTCGGTTCGAGCGTCGCTAATGGCAGGAATTGAGCTGTGCCCGATATGTGGAATTGCACCGCCGCGCCAACTGGATCACCATCTTCCGCGGTCAGATTACCATGCGTTGGCTGTTTATCCTCGCAATTTGGTGCCCCTTTGCCAAGAGTGTAATCACTCGAAGAGCAAATCGGCTGCCCTAGAGCCTGCCCAGCAGTTCTTTCACCCCTATTTCGAAGCGGTTCCGGATACGTCATTCTTGCGAGCCGGCGTCACAATTGAAGGGGGCGGCCTGGTTGCTACGTTTGACATTGATCCAGCCGCTCCAATCGAAGCGCTAGTTAGCTCGCGCCTCTCATTTGTCTTGCAGCGCCTGAAACTCAACGAACGCTATGCGCGGGAGATTAATATCTATCTGACCAGTCAGGCGACCGCAGTTAGAATCCTGTTTGATAGTGCTGGCGCTGAGGGTGTCCGCAGCTATCTTCTTGCACAGGCAGATGTGGAGAGCCGAGAGTTTCACCTCAATCACTGGCGGCCCGTTCTGCTCCGAGCACTTGCAGCCCATGTCGGGTTCTGCGGTGGGGAATTTGCAGAGGTATTGCCAGCTTGATCCAAACAGTTCCCTTTTCGATCATGTCCGGCTTCCCGCGACGGCTGACCAGATCAGTTAGCTCACGTGCCACCCGGCGATCGGAGATCGAGCGAACACTTCGGCTTCTGACGGCCGCAACGGCGAGGTCGGAGCGTGGCGCTTCTCTACCGTCCGACTGGAACGACTTGGTGGTGTAAGATCAACGGGCGCAGTTCACCTCTCCTGTGATAGGTCTCTCGGCAATTGCTGTCATACGGCCGATGGAAGATTGCTTCATCTCGCCCGGCGCATCCATGTCTAGGTCCGCGAGACGCGTTCCGATTGCAGCCGTGATCGCAGCGAATGCCTAAGCGAAGTTGCCATCAAATACGTATCCGAGCATACCGCCATGCTTGACGCGCTTGCCATACTGGCCCCGTATGAATCGCATCATTCCCCGGGTGACTGCCAACCTTAAGCCTTAAGCCACACCTTCCCTCATAGGCACAGGAGCCGCCCCGGCACTTCTTGACGGGTGGCCCAGACAGGCGCCGGTGGCGGTAAGCGTCGAATTCCGATACGCCCGTTTCTGGCCTCTGCAATGAGACCGCCAGGCAAGTTGGATGAGGGGCTGACAAGGCCTTTGGCCAAATAAGGCTGCCTAAGCGAAATTCTCCAATTCTATCAGCCCCAAGCTGAGCATCTCGTCGACGATCACCGAACTGATTTGGAGTTGAGTCACGTCTAGTTTGCGCAACCAGTCCCGCGCGTGCTGGACGCTCAAATCGGAGTTTGGGAAATGAGGCTCAAGCGCAGCGGCAGCGATCCGCGAAAGTCCAAGTTCCATGAAAGACCAACCAGACCTCGTACATACACCGAGCTCAAGCGCCAGTGAGAAGTCAAAGATTTCTTTGATCCGCGCTTCGAATCCGCAGTGCCGCAATGCCAAGGCCAGGACATCAATGTAGGCTTTTCCGAGTTGCACATACTGGAAGCGGATGACGTCCTCAATGAGGTCGAACTCCTTACGGATCACATCATTGATGTCGATCGGTTTCGGCCGACGTTTGCGTGACTTCGCATTCGATGCAATTTCATCCTCATAGGCCTTGATCTTTTTCGCAAGGGTTCGCTCTTCGCGCCGGATAGCGTCGGCAAGAAGAACGGGGTAGGGCGTGCCCTGCATCCATTTGACCGCGACGCCGGCGACCAATGCGGGGAACCTGCTGGCGGACAGATTCACCAGCCTCTGTGCACGCATGAAAATCGACTCATACGCTTTACGCGCCGGTAGATAGTCGTGCGGGTTGACTGGGATCAATCCGTCGATTTCGCCGGCTACGATCTTGCTGACCAATTCATTGAACAGGCGTTTCAACCCGAAAGGATCTACGGTCCAGTTTGTGGACAGCAGCGTCGCGGGCAGGCCGATCCCATCGCTCGCAGCTTGGGCCGCGACGACTAGGGCGTCGCGATCTTTTGCCGCGAACGAGGACAGGGATCGTGACGCAAAAAGAGCCACGTCGCCTCTGGCGGCTCTTGCTATGAGCAGGCCCGCAGCGGCGCGAACCTTCCCCGCCACCTCATCGCCAGGTACCATCCTTGGCAGTTCGCCGGCCAGAGCTTGTAGTATGGCGGATCCATGGTCGGCGGCGGCCTTTCCGAATGCAGGTTCGATCCGGTAGCCGACGAAGCTGTTCATCGGCTTATCCGGCCATTCGTCGTAGTCAACGAGAAAAACATTTCCAACGATGTCGGCCTTCATCCGACCTGCGCGTCCCGCAAAATTCCATAGAGCTGCCGGATCCAGCCGCGAGTTAGTCCCCCGCGTAGGCGTGTCGATGAAAACGTTGCGGGCGGGAAGGTTTACGCCTTGAAAAAGGGTCGTGGTACAAGCAAGGAATTTCAGCGCGCCGGACTTGAAGGCACTCTCAATAGACTCCCGCAGCAGCGTGGGCATCTTACCGTAGTGAAAGGCTACGCCACGCCGGACCAAGGCGGCGAGAGCATATCGGGGATGGATGTGCTTTTCAATGAACTGCGCCAAATCTTCGAGCACCTTATCGCCGCTATCTCGGCAATCTTGGTGTAGCTGTAGTGCGACTGTTTCGGCGTCCTTGGGTCCCGTCGCATACACCAGAGAACCGCCTGTGCGTCCGAGCTCCAGCGCGACCGCTGCGAGACGGCTGGCGGGGTGGTCAAACCCTCGATGGCTCTGAACCACGCCTAACGATGTCGAGCCAAGAGCGGTTAGGAGTCGCAGACTGAGGGTCCTCGGCTCGGCCGCCCGGCTCACGAGGATGCGGTTCTGTATGACGGACGGCAGAAGCGAAACAGATGCTTTCAGTCCCTTCAGGCCGATGGAATCGGCGACGGTTTCGAAACCTTCCGCACCCGGCGCCAACAGGACCAGACGAGTGTCAGCCCGTCGGGCAATTGCCTGTTCGAGGCATTCCTGCAGGATCATTCCCCGGGCGCCGTCCGAAAAATTCTGCGCCTCATCGACGATCACCAAGTCGAAATCTATAGTTGAGACCGCCAGCAGAACTTGCAATCTTTCCTGGGTCAGAACGAATATTTGACGCTCGGGGGCCGCAGGGTCGATCGTTGGCACCGTCGAAACGCGAATGCCGACTTCATCGTTTAGCCGGCGCTGGATCGAGGCATAGACTTCCGAGAGAAGCGCACGTGTGGGCGCGACATAGACCGCCCGGAAGATGGCGGACCGTTCTGCGGTCCTGCAAAGGTGCTCGATGACTAGAAAGGACTTACCGGCCGATGTCGGCGCGGAAATAGCCAGCGCCGTATCCTGGCCAAGCCGATCCCAAGCACGTTTCTGGAAATCGGTAAGGGCAATTCGCTCGCTGCCGACGTCGATGCCATTTACCTCGCGTGAGATCGCCGCCCGTAGGGCCTGCCGAATTGTGGCGACTGGCTCATGCCGGGCTTCCGCGTACGTTAGGGCGGGGAAATTGCCTAGATCGGTCAAAAGGCGAAGGCTGGCGTCCACTGGAATGTCGTCGCGACCGATAAGAAGGGCGCCCAACGAGATCGCCTGGGCAAGCGCCCGCAGGGTCTCGTCGTCGGTCTGGGCGAACACCCCGGCGCAGTACATCAGGCGTAGTACATCCTGCCGATCCATCCCGCCACGGCGCGACTCTATCGTGTGGGGAAGTGTGGCAAAGGCGGCTTCCGCCTGAAGACGGTCGAAGTCGGATCGGAAGGCCTGGTGGGTCTCAAGCCGACGGGAAAGGTCCAGGGCGAAGGTCATGCGTCGGTGCTCTCGACCGGCGCGACGACGTCGAGATCCTCCGCCGACCCGGGTGCGTTCTCCTCCTCATCTTCAGACGCGGCTGGAATATCTTCGTGAGGAGGCTCCACTCCCATCGCCCGGTAAAAGGCTTTGCGAAGCACATTGACGTCCGGAACCGCCACAAGGAACAAAAGGGTCTTCGCGGTGTCAGCTCCTGACGCCTTGATATGCTTATTCGCCGCGCTGCGATGCCGTTTGTGATCTGTTCGGTAGAGGCCCGCGAAATGCTCCTCGTGCGCGTCCACGGGACCATCGGAGACGGGCAATTTGGTATTGAACCGGCGTTCGGAATAGCAGATCACTCCGACAGAACGTTCGCGTCTCGGTAGATCGGGTTTGCCGACGATGTCGAAGAAATCGAGCGCCGCTTCTCGGGCCGCGCCCTCCAGAGAGTCCAAATGCCCAAGGTCCGATACTAATTCATATTCGCGAAGGTACTGTTTCCGGTTGGCGAGAAATCCCGCGGCGGATTTGGCATAGTCCTTAAGGCCGGCGTTGGCGCTCCCGGCGAGCTTCGATTCCAGGAAAAAGATTGTCAGGGCGTCGCCTTCAAAAGTTGCGTGGATCCCGTCTAGGCCGTGGACCGGCATATTAGCGGAGGTTTTGAGCGCCATCTTTGCCGCGACCTGTGCCGCTGAAAGATGATGCTGAACGACGCAATAGGCGAGCACCTCGCCCAGTTCGCTAGCGCGCGACGGGCTGGTGGCGTTGAAGGTGATGAAGACGTCCCGCACGGCCTGATGCACCCGGGCGATCAATGTGAAATCCTTCTCGATCGCCGCCGTGTACTCGAGCCGCCGCTTTCGCGGCAGGGCGTAGTACATGCACTGGCCCCACAGAAACTCCGCAAGGGCATCGATCTGCGGTTCGTCTTCGTTGAAACGCACATGAAGTAGTGCAGTCCGTGGCCCGTCGCCCTCGCATGGCGCGTCGTGCGCGACGGCGCAGGCGACATGCGCGCCTAACTTCGATGGATTGAGGAGGCTAGAGATCGCCTTTTGGATGTTCATGCCGGTGTTGCTGTCCAGGAAATAACTTGCACGCAGTGATTCGGATTACAGAATTCTAAAGGAGCGCAACAATTATCGCACTTCTATTCGCGATATGCTTCCGACCTGAGGCCTGTATTCGCAGGAAATGCGAGCCCCAAACGGAGTTTAGACTGCTTCGGGGAGGGCCCGACTCGAAAAACCGTGCTAGATGAAAGAAGTTCGAAGTCGTCCAGTTTAGTCTAGATACATCAGTGCGGGAGCGTAAAACAAGGTGGGGAAAAACATTGTCGTCTGCTGCGACGGTACGGGCAACCAGATCGAGCGCAATCTCTCGAACGTTTTGAAACTGTTCCGCATCCTGAAGAAGAATGAGGAACAGCGCGTCTATTACGACGCTGGCGTAGGCACGATCGGCGCCAGCAACGCATGGGCCCGTTGGCGGCAAAACACCAAATCGGTGTTTGAACTGGCCACGGGATATGGGCTCGACGCTGAAATCGCGGGCGCCTACGCATTCATCTGCCGGCACTACGTCGAAGGGGACGCAATTTTCCTCTTTGGCTTCAGCCGCGGTGCCTACACAGTCCGCGCCGTTGGGGGCCTGATCCACATGATCGGCCTGCTGCAGCCGGATCAGCTTAACATCGTTCGATATGCTGTAAGCTCCTATAAGCAGGCCAGCGACGAGAACGACCTAAACGTCGCCTGGCACTTCTCCAAAGTCTCTGGAGCCCGAGACGCTCGTATCAAATTTCTTGGTGTCTGGGATACGGTTGCGTCGGTCATCGTGCCGCGAAGGGACCGACTTCTGCCCCAGCTCCAGACACTGCCACATACAAGGACCAACCCGAGCGTCGAGGTCTTTCGCCACGCGATTGCGATCGATGAGCATCGTCGCATGTTCCGGCTGAACCGGTGGGTCGAACCACAGCCGTTTGTCGAAGATCCTTTCGACAAAACTGCGCCAGCAAAAGAGCAAGATATCAGGCAAGTCTGGTTCGCCGGGTGTCATTCGGATGTTGGTGGTGGCTATCCTGAAGAGGACGGCGCTATCTCTAAGTTTCCGCTCGACTGGATGATTGATGAAGCCACGGCGTTTGGACTGCAGATCAACTCTCGGATGCGGGAGCGCCTCGTCTTCGGAACAGGGGAGGGCGAGGGGAAGATGAACTTCGTGGGCCCGAATCCACTTGGGGCCGTGCACGATTCAGTGACGTGGGGCTGGAAGCCGCTCGAGTGGATTCCAAAATCGGTCAAATTGCGTGAATGGAAGCGAAAATCCGCCCTCGGTTTCTATCTTCCGCAGGCCGAGCCTCGCATGATCGAGAAACAGGAGCCGCGGCCGTTTGTTCATCAGTCGGTTCTGGATCGGAAGGCAGCCATCTTGGGATATAAGCCAGAGAATTTTCCAACGGCGTTCGATGTTGAGCCTTATGGTGACCTTATGAAAGATCGCCTGGCAAAAGAAGCCGGCAGTTAGGGTAGAGAGTCGTAACGTCTCCAAGTTCACGATTGCAGGGGGATGCAGATGGCGAAAAAGAGCAGTCCCGTTAAGAAGGGTGAAAAGGCTGTCGCGGTGGCCCTGTCACCTGCTGAGACGCGAGACGTCTACGCCTCTCGACGGTTCCTGGATGGGGTGACGCAGAAGAAGCTCGGCCTCAAGGTCCGCTTCGACACATATTACAAGGACCCCCTTGTCGCGAAGAATAATCCCGGCCTGGAAATCGATGACGATTTTTATGTGCCTTGGGAGCCACGCATTGGCGACGGCCCCACAAGTGCGAGGTTCGCTATTGTCGATTACGACAGCACCAGAAATACGTTGGAAGAACCGGCCAAATGGAGCGTCGGCGAGAAGGTTTTTCTCGATCCGAAGGGGCGTAGGATCGATCGAGCGTTAAAAGAAACCGCTCACTTCCGCCAGGTCAGCACTTGGGCAATTCTGCAAAGCACACTTGATTTCTTCGAGAGCCCAAGCGGCCTCGGCCGGCGCATCTCTTGGGCGTTCGAAGGCAATCGGCTTCTGGTCACGCCAAATGCCGGTTACGGCGCAAATGCCTATTATGATCGCCAGAGCAAATCGCTCCAGTTCTACTATTTTGACGACGACAACGGTCAGCGTATTCACACCTGCTTGTCCAGCGATATCGTCAATCACGAGTTTGGTCATGCACTGCTGGATGGCATTCGGCCTTATCTTCTGGAAGCGGTCTCACCACAGACAGGTGCCTTTCACGAATTCCTGGGGGACTTGACCGCAATCTTGATGACGCTGCGGAACAATTCGTTCCGTAAGGAGCTTGCGGCCAGGACCAAGGGCCACTTGAAGACGAAATCCGGTGACGAACTCATCGCATCTGTCGCCACAGAGTTCGGCAACGCCGTGTCAGGACAACCATACCTTCGTAGTGCGGGTAACGAGCATTTTCTGGGCGAATACAAGGATGAGATCGAACCTCACGCGCTCTCGGAGGTGATGACCGGAGCGATGTTCGACATCTTCGTTGCCTTGACCGAGCAATATCTCAAACGAGAGCGCAGCGACGGGGAGACACACACTCCGGCTCAATCGCTACAATATGCGGTCGCTCAGATGCAGATAATTGCCATCCAGGCGCTTGATCTTTTGCCGCCAGTCGAGGTTACGTTCAACGACTACGCGCGCGCTGTCTTGCGCAACCTCGCGATCGCAAACCCAACTGATCCCACCAACTATCGCGAGATGATCGCGGACATTTTCGTCCACCGCGAGATCATGACCGCAGAGGAGAGAACCGACCTACTGGTGCGCGCGCCCTTGTACGATCGGATGCCAGGAACAATTTCGCACGACCCGGAGCTTATCGGGAGTTCGCGTGCAGCGGCCTATCGCTATCTCGATGACAACCGCGACAAGCTCTTCATTCCCGACCATGTCGACATCATGGTCGATGAGGTCTTCACCTCCGAGAAGATGGTCGGTCCAGGCCTCTTCCAGCCCAAACAGATCATCCTCCAATATCTGTGGCGCGAGAACTTGGCGTTAGCGGGCACGCAGTTTGGCTCCTTTAGTGGCAAGACGACCAGCCTGCTCTGTGGCGGGACGATGGTCTTCGACGTCAATGGCAGCCTGCTTTATTGGGCGCGCAAGCCAGGCAGCGAACCCTTTGCCACCGCAAGCGTGGCGATGGAGAAGATAAAATCGCGCAAAAAACTCTTTGGCACCGAGCAGGTAGCCTTGGCTGAACTCGAGGCTGGCAAGCAGCGCAGGCAGGAGTATCTCGATGCACTTGCCAGACGCATCGAGGAGGGGATGGTTGGTGAAGAACTTGCCGGCCCCGAAGGTCTTGTTGGAAGCCTTACACCGCCACTGATCGCGCGCGAAGTTGACGGCTCAGTTCGGTTTGAGCTCTCGCCGCACTTTCATGTTTACGATGCCGATGATTCCAGCCTGGGAGCGCTTAGATGGCAAATGAGCTCCTGATCCGCCTTTATGACGTCGGTCTGGGCGACTGCATCTATGTTCGCATCCCCGGCAAAACCGACAAGAAGGAAGATGCATTCCATATGCTGATCGACTGCGGCACCTGGAGCGAAGGGAAGCTTCTTGCCGCAGCGATGAAACAGCTCGAGAGCGAGTTGCCAGACGCACAGGACGGAAAAAAGCGGCTCGATCTTGTCGTTGTCACGCACGAGCACAAGGATCACATAGCGGGCTTCGATCCCAAGCTATTCGAGAACATGAAGGTCGGCGCGGTTTGGATGAACTGCGCCATGGATCCCAAACATCCGCAGGCGGGAAAGACCCGAAAAATTAGAGGGGTCGCTGAGCAGGCCATGCGGGGGCTTGCTGCGCTTGGGCCGAGTCTGAGCCCTCGCGCAAGCGAGCTCTTGTCAGTTTTCCAGATTGACAACAAAGGCGCCATGCAGACCTTGCGCAAGACGCTGCTCGATGGCGGAGAGCCGACCTATGTGCATGCCGGCGAAACCAACGAAACACATGGCATTGAACTCCATAAAGCGAAAATCAACATCCTTGGCCCGGAGGCTGATTTCGATCGTTATTATCTCGGCGCGACCGCTCAGCGAACATTGAAGGGCGTGCTGGGAGCGGCCGCGTTCGACGCGGAAAAAGAGTTTGATGCCACTGCAAAAGCGCAAGAGCCGCCTTTGCCCCGCAATATCAGCCCGGCCTCTTTTCGCGCCCTTCGTGCCCGCATGCAGTCGAACGCTTTGGCATTCGCGGAACTGGATGGCACTTTGAAAAACAATTCCAGCATCGTTCTGCTGATCGAATGGAACAAGAAGCGCCTGCTGTTTATCGGGGACGCCGAATGGCACGGCGACTTCAAAGAGGGCAAGATGAATGGCTCATGGAACGTGATGTGGAACGAGCGCCGAGATCTGCTCGGCAAAACAGTCGACTTCCTCAAGATCGGCCATCATGGCAGTGAAAACAGCACACCCTGGGACATGGGCAAAGGAAAGCCCAGCGAAGCGACTGCGATCCTGGATGCAATCCTGCCGGTACCGGCGGCCGGCCAGCAGTCGAAAGCGACAGCGGTCGTGTCGACCGAACGAGGGAAATACCGCACGATTCCGCGTGGCCTGTTAATGACGGAAATTGCTCGGCGGGTTGGCGATACCCGAATTTACAAGCCTGATCTCGAACACTTCAAACCGAAGGATCCCGCGGACTTTGAGACCTATGAGAGGGAATGGCTGGATAAAGCTCAGCCATTACGCACTGACTTCGAGCGGATTAGGGAAGGAAAGGGCTTTATCGACGTGGTTTTGAGCTGACAATTACGGCGTGCACGCTGGCCAATTTTGTCAGCTATTGCACATGAACATAGGACATTTCGGTACCCATTGGCAGCTTCGCGCGTGAACTCGACTGAAGCCGATGTGCCGGCTGAAGATGCATCGTCAGAACGGGCGATTGAACCCGTCATGGCTCTATCGATTATCGACTAGATTGAGCTTGTCGAAGAAAATACGATTACGCTTTTTGGCGTCGCTGAGCATCTTCGTGTAGTCCATAACCTCGTAGTAGACCCTGTGATTGGCGTGATAGCCGTAGAATCCCTGCTTGTCCGGCGTCATTGTGGCATTGAAGTCAGTGAGAACTTGCCTGAGTTTTGGCGTTAAGTCTGCCACCACGAAAATCGTGGCCGGAATATCTGCGTTCGCGATTGGGATCGCTCGACCCTTATGTAGGTACTTACCGCCGCGGATCGCGTTGATCACTTTTGCGGCCTGAAGAACGGGGTTCTCATCACCCGCATACTTGTTGCGCCCCGGTTGCTTGAACTCAATCACAATGATTGAGTTCAGCGGATGCTCGTCGTCGGGCCGCTCACCGCTGAAAATAATTTTTTCATCAAAGATGACGATGTCGCCTCTCTGCTTATCCTTCGAATCTACGACTGACAGCGCGTTGTTTCGCTTATCGGACGAAATGAACGAATGGAATGTGAGGCGCTCGTCGATCATCCAGAGATTCTGCTCGCTGGAGGGGATATCTTCAGAGCTATGCTGCATTGGAAATACGAGCTGATGCACGACCTTTTCGAGCGGGTAGTTCTTCTTGTCCTCAGGCAACTTGACTGCGCGTTCGAGGAAATCAAGGATGATCCGTCTGTGCTGAACGTACTGGGCTAAGGCTGACACTCCAAGCTCATTGTACCGGTCCAGGAATTCGGTGAACTCCTTGTGGTATGACTCGTAATCGGTGATCTTGCTCGCCTCGCGAATGATGCGAGTGCTGTCTTTCTTGAGTTCAGTCTCCCGCAAGAACAGTTCCCGGTGGAGTATGCCTTCCATCTCAGACCGAGACGGTGTCGGAGTGATCTTGTTTAAGAAGCTGCCGGCGTGCTTGAGAAGCATCCGATATTGTGGCGCCTCTTCTTGCACGTACCGACGAATCCTATCGAGCTTGACAGAGTTGATGGTCTCGATGACATCCTTCAGATCGTCCTCCACGAACGCTAGTGCCGAAGCGCGTATATCCGTTTTTGGAATGAGCTTGTGATCCGAGAGGGGAAGTTCAAGCTCGGCATCATCAGGATTGCCGAACTCGAAATCGGTACGATTGGTGTTGACGTGTTCGGTGAGGTAAGGGCTCTGGACGATGCCAAGGTAGAAAAACGCCTTGCCGTCGTAGTCCTCAAGCCGGGATGTCAGATTTGGAAGATGGTCTGCTAGGCGGTCGCTGAGGACTGACCGTTGATCCGCAGCGTAGACAAGCTTGTGCTTGGTCGCCCGTGAGGTGGGAAGTCGGAAACCATGTAAAGTGAATGAGTATCTACCGACTTCGAAGGGATAAGCCGAAGCCGTGGCCTTATAGTCTCTTTCAAAAATTTCTTTGAGGTTATGCTTGAGCCCAAGGTCGTTAACCTGAACCGCCGGACACTCCTCGTCCATCAGTACAAGGATGAAGTGTTCGATGAGTTTCTGGATAAGCACTTCCGAGGTGCGGGGGCACTGCCCGTGATATTCCGGCCTTAGTTCCACAAGCTCGATTGTTGTGCCTGTCGCATGTCGCGTGACAGATTTGGGGAGGCCGCGCAGGTCGTCTACATCGTAGTTCTCGTCAAAGGTGAAAGCTCGAGTGAGCAATGCGCCGTCGTCATCCTTGAACGTGCTTTCGATGCGCGCAAATGCAAAGGCCTTGAGCCAGGTGAAGCGACCCAAGCCCTTGCCGCCTCGGCTCAGTTTGTGTGGCGAGAACGCAGTATTAAAAGAGTCGTAGTTGGCATCGTCGAGACCGATGCCGTTATCAATGACTTTGAACCCGCTGATCGGCGGAACTTCCAGGTCGAGTTGACGGCCGTCGCGAACGACCTCGACCGTCATGCGTCCGGGCGTACCCGTCGGCAGTTTCGCTTCCTTGATTGCCTGAAACGAGTTCATGACTGCTTCGAACAATGGCAGCAATGGGCGCCACTGCAGTACGGTGGTCTGCCGTACCTGGTTAGCGATATTTACACGGATAGACATTAGCCGCCGTTGCCCCTTGCGCCGTATCCTACCACTAGATGAACACTCAGGCCGCGCAAGTGATACCAGGTTCTCCTTTTACACACAGCGGTGTCATCAAGACAGAACCGGGCGGAAAGACCTCGGACCCTTATAGGCATCTCAGTGCGAGAATGACGCGAACCATACTCGATGTTCATGCTTCGTGCTTCGAAAGTCGCATAAAAAGGCAGTGTGGAACTCAACGGCGGCTCATCGGTTTTGCGGGTTCAGCTCGTGGAAAAGGTCCGTCGGCCTTCCATGAATGCGGGTTTCCGCATCGCACCTCGATTTGGTCGATGACCGCCGGACAGGCGAGACGGAACCGTATCTCGCCCGAGAGCACATTCGCGCGCATGAGTTCGACGAACGCGGCTATCCTTTCATCCGCAGTGAGAAACCTGCGTTTGACGGATACAGTGGTGCTACGCTTGTGGAGCCCCGGGGCGTCTCTATGCGGCAATCCCTCATCGTGAGCCGATGCTATTGTGCAAGTTTCGCAGCACTGCGGGTGGCGATATCGCCCAAGACAGCATGAAGAAGGGTTCCAACTTCCTGTTCGGCGACCCCGGGTGCAATTCCTGATTCGGACAGTTGAACGAGAATTGCCTTGGCGGTGTTGCGCCAGAAGGCGTTCGCGTCCTCCCCGTTCTTGGATTCCAGGACCCGGGCGATCCCTTCGACCAACTTCCGCCGCCGATGCAGCGGAAACGCGCTTATGTTTGAATCACACATCCATCACCTCACCCCTTCAGTCGCGCGAATAAGCATTGGCGGCTGAGAAAATTTGGTTAACAGCGCTTTTGGACAATGGTCAGCAATGGAATAAAGCGTCTACCCAACAAGCCAAGAGGTGTGCCGCGTGTTGATGATCGGCGCGTGCTGAACGGCATCTTCTGGGTGCTGCGCTCCGGTGCTCCATGGCGCGATCTGCCTCAACGCTATGGCCCGCGCACCACCTGCTGCAACCGCTTCGTCCGATGGCGAAAAGCAGGTGTGTGGCTGCGCAGTAACGAGTCTACGGCCTAAGGTTTGCGGAGCCTCACGCCGGCGCGGCTGCCATTCTCCGGGATGAACTCGACGCCGGCGGCCTAGAGGGCGATGCGCAAGGCAGCAACGGTTCGCTCTTGTGTGGGGCTCTGTCGGGCCGCGACATCTACTTAATGTCTACTCTAGACAGTCGCCGCGACCATAACTTTTGATAGCAAGTCAGGGTCGCGGGATGCCGAGCCGCTTGAAATACCGAGTTAGGTCCGGGTGCTCGCGATCGTCCTGCCTCAACCGCGTCATCATCGCCGGCGAGCGCCATAACCAAACCGGGGGCGCTTATTCCACGGAGCACCGGGCATTGTCTGGTTGTGAAGACGGTGCTTGATCACCAGCCGCCTGAGTGCGTCTTCGCTTACGTTGTAGTCGTGCCTGAACAGATCAATGGCCCTCTCGTGATCGCCTCTGCCCGTGGGATGTGGAGCGGCCGAAGCCGTTCGCCTGTTTCCGGCGCTGTTTTGACAGGGCGCGCATTGGTCATTCGGCCCATCGCGCTTTTCTGCCGCCCGCCGTTTCGCCCGACTCAGGGAACGATATCGCCCCCCATGTATTAGAAACCCATGGACACTATGGAACCCCACGGCCACGGGATGGCGGCCGATCTTTTGACATCGGAAGTTGCCAATGCCAGGCAGCGCATCCACCGGACCGAGCTCGCGCTTCAACGCAGTGAAGAAATGCTGGCCGAAAATCTCGCGCTGTGCAGCAGGATACGAACTGCGGTCGAGGCCGCAGACCGCTTGGTGAAGATCGATCCCCCCAGCTTTGAAGGACGTCGCGCGGGTTGAACTTGGGCCGGCGTTTCATTCGTCGCGGCCTTGCGGCAGCAAGAGCCTGCCCTATTGGCATCACAGCGTGAGCAAACATTGGACAGAAGCATTCCAACGTTCACGATGTGCAACACCGATGCCAGACCGACACGAACCTTCAGTTCAAAGAGCGCGGATTAATGCTGCGGCAAACGAAGGGGCACCGGGGGCTTCGCGCGAGCCAGTTATCCGATCTCCCGCTCAGAATTTCTACCAAATATTCCGACCTCCTGATGGAACCCATTCGTTGCGGGCGAGTTGCGGCTCATTGGGACGGACTTCCCGAATATGACAACGAGCAACAAAGCAGACCATCAGTCTGTCTCCGAAGCGTTTCGGAAACTGATCCGTTCCGAAGGCTATCGTCATCACGTACAAACGTATCTGGAGATCGAACCAGAACTGCCACCAACCCTACATTCATTACTTGCGGCTATTGATCGGGCCAAACAGGGGCCGACGGAAGAAGGTCCCTAGCCGGCTGGCTGAGCGCCAAAGCGGAAGAGTACAGGGGCTCGCTCCGTACTTGTTTCTCTGGTTCCCGCTCAGAAATTCCGGCAAACATTTCTGCTTGATTTTTCCCGACAGAGGGTCATGAATGTTCCCCTTGGGTTCTCGCTGAGGTGGGAGGCCTGGTATAAACGTTTGGATGAACTGCCGACCCATCAAAGTGACTGCCAATGAGCTTGTTGAAGAGTTGATTTTACAAGCCGGCACGGCCAAATCATCATCATCTCTGTCAAAGAGACTATCGCAGCGGTACGCCGAGACGGGTCACATCTGGTGGAAAGTGACTGCGAGCTGG